>CAZHWD010000161.1:0-96197 GCA_964536335.1 uncultured Eudoraea sp.
AGAGATTAAGTATGATTTGTCATTTTCCCGAACTATACTTCCTTCAAAATGTTTAACAGATTTCGCAACACTGCGATGGAATTTCTGAGTGAACATACTTAGCTGATGCGTATCTAACCTGTGAAGATAATCGGAAGTTTCCAAGACCATAATTACTCTAAAAGCAGGATCATCAATAATATTTAAGTCCTCTTTTTTTCCTTTTTCCGGATCTTCTATGCGTCCAAGAAAGGATTCTACCAAATGTGGATCCACTTCAATGATATCATGAGGAAATTCTCCATGGGCGTGGTTGTGCATATTCTGAATTGCCTCCCTGTTAGGTGCCTCTATCAAACAGAAAGCGGTATGCCGTTTACTATCACACCAATAAGTCATTCCCTTGCACCCATATAAATGCTCTACTTTCAGATCTTCCTGGTGCATTAAAGCAACATGCTCTGCAGTAATTTCTTTCGGGATATCATGTCGGTCCATGTATATGGGCATCGGCGTTGTTTTTATACAATTTAAGAAAAATAATTATATTTTACAGATTTATTTACACCAGACAACCCAACTAAACCTGAGTGAAAGGAATCACAAAAAAGGAAATAAACCAACAGAGTTTATATTAAACAAGTCACTTAGTTAACCAATAATAAATTTAGGCGAAAGCTAAGTCCAACAAGACTTTGTTACCTTGCCAACTCTAATGGATACAATACAACTTCACTTCAAGCTTTATAAACCCTGCGGTATAATAAGTCAGCTTAATTCTAAAAACCCGAGGGAGTTACGAAAAAAGAAATTCTTAAATGTGCTCCATGATTTTCCAGATGGGGTAATGCCTATAGGGCGACTCGATGAGAAATCTGAGGGTCTTCTTCTTCTTACCACAGATGGCAAACTAAGTGATGATATAAATCGCTCTGGTGTAGAAAAAGAGTATTATGCGCAACTGGACGGGGAAATAACAAATGAAGCTATAACACTTTTAGAAAATGGTGTTGCAATTGGTTTTGAAGGAAGACGATACCTTACCAAAGCTTGTAAGACACACAAATTAAGTACCCTGCCAATACTTCCTGAGGCAGATAAAAAGCTGCGCATAGGGCTACACAGGCCTACCAGTTGGATTAGTATTACACTTACAGAAGGTAAATTTAGGCAGGTTCGTAAAATGACCGCAGCAGTTGGCTTCCCTACGCTCCGCCTTATTAGGATACGAATAGGAGATATATCTTTAGAAAATTTATCACTGGGGGAAGTAAAACCATTGGTAAATCTCACTGCCAAATGTGAACAATTCAATTCATTGGAATAACCTGACCTGAGCCGGATATATCCATAATTATAGTGGGACTACCTTTGTAATATAAATTACCACTGCCTTCAATGTTCACATTTAAATTTTCTGTGCAATAGACTTCACAATCTCCAGAGCCTTCAATGTGCACTTCTACATTGGCCGCCATTAACTCTGCACCATTAATAGTTCCGGATCCTTCATTTTTGATATTTAAGTTATCCGTATAACCGGCAATGGTAATATTTCCACTCCCTATATTTTCAATTTCCATAGTCCCTTCACTTTGAAAGTCGAACACCGTAATATCTCCTGTACCTTCGTTTTTTATATTCTTTAAATTCGGTAGTGTAATATTGGCCTCCAGATAGGTGTTCTTATAGTTTCCATCTTCCAGGTATATCTTTAATTGGTCATTGGAAACTATGGTTTTTACTCTATTAATGATATTATCATCCGCTATAATCTCCAGAGATTGTGTCGGTCCCTGAGTTATATTAACTACAAAAGTCCCTTCACTACTTATTTTAGTAAATGAATTTACTTCTCTGAATTCTGAAATCGTATTTCCAGAACCCGTATAATCATCTTTGGAACAGGAGGCTATTGTTATTACCGAAATAGCTATAAGAAACAATCTTCTCATGATTTATTGAATTGATTTAAGAAGCTTCGTTATTTCTTTTTGTTCTTTTTGAAGAATGACTTCTACTCATACTCCATCCATAACCCATTTGATAATTTAAGGTCCGTTTAATGTAGTTCATGTCTAGTGTTCTCATGATGATCGTTTTTTGATTGATGTATACTTAAAAGACGTCGATACTTCATTTTTGTTACAACTTCATGACATAAATTGAAGCAATTGTTTTGTAATGACCTTGAACCTTTTTATAGGCCACCACAAAATGAGATAGAAGTTCTTAAATGGTATGCTCCTGAATATATCTTGAGGGAAGAATAACGAATTAACCCGTAAAACACCTGGCAAAATATATAACCTATTTTATTCCTAAGATTTTTTTGAATAGCCGAACCTCACATTGATAGATCTTACAGATAAACTCTATTAATTCTGAATACTTATAGTCTGATTTCATCTTGTTTTGAATTTACTATTTAACTATTAGTAAAGCAAAACACTAAAAAATCACAATTAAATTAATAAAATTTGAAAATAAACGTGGAAATGAATGTTTTGTGGAGAAAGTTTGAAGTTAAACTTTCTTTACCCGTACGGCATTAAGCCCCTTCATCCCTTTTTCCAGTTCAAAAGAAACCTTGTCGTTTTCAGCAATCTCATCAATTAATCCGCTTACGTGACAGAAATATTTTTCATTGTTTTCAGAATCAATGATAAAGCCAAACCCTTTAGAGGTATCAAAGAAAGAAACTTTCCCTTTTCTTACAGGATCTACCTCCTCTATATCGCCTTCTTCCCTCTTTGGAATACCAAGGATAATATCTTCTGCCTCAATTTCCACTTTCAATGAAGGATCTGGGGGAGTATCTGTTAAATTGCCATTATGATCAACATACGCAAATTCAATACCACCACCCTTTTCCTTTGCGGCCGCTTTGCGTGCTTCTTTTTTCTTTTGTTTGTCCTCGCGCTTTTTGAGGCGTTTTTTTTCTTTTTCGCCTTTGCTATAGGTTTGTTGCGATCTTGCCATTAAAATATTTTATTTGGATAATACAGTTTAGTTTAAAAAGAATCATGATTAAGAAATGATCGCTTGGAAAAGTAAGTGTGGAAATGTGAATACTCCAAAAAAATTAGCCAGAGCGATAGTTACTATAGGTCGGTAGTCATCTCATTAAACTACTACGAAGATAACACTTGCATTTTAATTTACAATTAAAAGGGGTGGAAAGCTCGTTTTTTACGGCAAATATTGACTATATAGTTAAATAGTAATCAAGAGTAATCGTCAGTCTATTTGTTATTTGAACAACGGAATGCATATTGTTTAGTAATTGTGTATTTTTAAATACAGGTTTTGAGATACAAACTGACATTTTAAGACACTTGTTTTCAATTTCGTTAATTTAAACGGCCTTATGAATATGAGAATCAACAGATTAACAGCTAACCCATTTGGCGTATTATTATGTTTAGGTTTGCTATTGAGTTTTCAATTCTGTAAAGAAAAAAAGCACGATCATACTAATGAGGAATCCGCACTTATCCCAAATATAAAGCAGGCGTTTATTCCAATATTTGATGGTAAATCTTTATATGGCTGGGAAGGAGATCCAGTATACTGGCATGTAGAAAATGGACTGTTGGTTGGTGAAGTCACACCGGAAACACCATTGGAAAGCAATACTTTTATTATTTGGCAAGGCGGGCAGCCTACCGACTTTGAACTAAAATTGGAATTTCGTATTACCAAGACCGGTAATAGTGGTATTAATTATCGCAGTGAACCTCTGGATACTATTCCTTTTGCCCTAAAAGGATATCAGGCCGATATTGACGGAAAAAATACTTATACCGGGCAAAATTACGAAGAAAGAAAACGTACTACCCTGGCCTACAGGGGAGAAAAAGTATTTATTAAATCGCAGGAAAATCCACTTGAACCAGGTTCCCTGAGGGCTAATGTGCAAAACAATGCCTGGCAAAACAGGGAGGTAATTGAGTCTCTTGGGCATTCAGACAGTTTAAAATCTAAGATTAAAGCAGAAGATTGGAATAGCTGCCATTTAATAATTAAAGAGAATCTATTGCAGCACTATATAAATGATATTTTAATGAGTGAGGTAACGGATCTGGATTCAGTTAACCGGAAATCGTCCGGCTTTCTCGGCTTACAAGTACATGTAGGACCACCTATGAAGGTAGAATACAGAAATATAAAAATTAAAGAACTTTAAGCAGATATGAAACCCATAGTACAAATATCCTTAGACCTTACAAATATTGATGAGGCTTTAGAAACTGCCGCATTGGCCATGAGGGCCGGTGTTGATTGGCTGGAGGCAGGGACTCCCCTACTTTTAGCTGAGGGGTTGCATGGTGTAAAAAAATTACGTGAAAACTTTCCGGGTGTACCTATTGTAGCAGACCTGAAAACGATGGATGGAGGCTACCTGGAGGCGGAAATGATGGCTAAGGCCGGTGCTACACATGTGGTAGTGATGGCCAGGGCACATGAAGAAACAATTAAGGTAGTAGTTGAGGCGGGAAAAGAATTTGGAGTGAAAGTAATGGGTGATAATCTTGGCTGTCCGGACATGATAGCAGCTGCCAAAAGACTGGAAGAACTTGGTTGTGATTATGTTATCCACCACATTGGCTATGATGAACGCCGGGGAATAGCTGCACAAGGATTTCCCAGGCCAAGTCCGCTTGATCAGTTGCGAGAAGTAGTTGCAGCGGTGAATGTCCCGGTACAAGCCGTAGGGGGTTTATCACTGGAACAGGCTATAAGGTGTCCTGAATACGGTGCACCCCTGGTTGTACTGGGAGCTCCCTTAACCATAGATGCCGATTCGTTCAGGACCGCCGATGGAGACCTTGAAACATCATTAAAACTAATATGTGACAGAATACATGCATATCCAGAAGTGAAATAATCTATTTTTAAGTGATGATAAAACTCTAATTATATGAACTCTATTGCCGTTGTAAATTATGCTCCTATAAAAGGTAGTGTAGAAATCAGAGAAATAGGCAGGCCTGTTATTAGTGATTACGAAGTTCTCCTTGAAGTGGCTAATGTAGGAGTTTGCGGGAGTGATCTGCACCAATGGACAGCAGATCACAGCTGGCCAGTAAATTACCCTGTAGTTCTTGGACATGAATTTGGTGGCCATATTGCTGAAATTGGTAAAGGGGTCAAGGATTGGAAAGAAGGTGATGCGGTGGTGAGTGAAACAGCTGCAATTATTAATGCCCAAAGTCCGTTGTCAAGACAGGGCCTCTACAATCTGGACCCCGATCGAAAAGGATTTGGATATGGAGTTAACGGGGCAATGACGAGATTTGTTAAGGTTCCTGCAAGATGTCTTCATAGAATACCTGAAAATCTTTCTTTTGAACAGGCTTGTTTAACTGAACCCTGCTCAGTTGCTTATAATGCTGTAATAACTAATTCGAAAATACGTCCCGGTGACCGTGTTATTGTTTTGGGTCCCGGGACAATAGGAATATTGTGTTCGGCAATGGCTCAATTATGTGGAGCCCATGTGGCTTTGGTTGGTCTGAAAAAAGACACTGAGAGGCTATCAATAGCAAAGCAGTACGGCTGTGATATAATTGTGGATGATGCTACTGAATGGGCACTCGAACGGGATGGTCTTGGGGTAGATTGTGTTATTGATGCAGCAGGGGTTAGTGAAACCCTCCAATTGGCGCTAAAATGGGTAAGGCCTAATGGGCATATTACCAAGGTTGGTTGGGGCCCTCAACCTTTTAATCACTCGCTTGATCCCCTTGTACAAAAAAATGTGACTTTGCAAGGCAGTTTTAGCCATAACTGGCCCGTTTGGGAGAAAGTACTTTCCTTGTTGGCAACAGGTCTATTGGATGTCAGACCAATAATTGGCGGTATTTGGCCTTTGGAGCAATGGAATGAGGCTTTTGAAGCCATGCATTCCGGAAAGGTGGTAAAGAGTATTTTAAAACCTAATTAATTTAGTATGCGTTTAAAGAACAAAGTAATATTAATTACCGGTGGATACACAGGTATAGGCAGAGCAATTGCAAGGGCATGCGTAAAAGAAGGGGCACAAGTAGTTTTAAATGGTCTACGTGACGAAAAAGGTAAGTCGTTGGTGAATGAATTGGGAAGTACTGTATCTATTGAGATAACCATGGATATAACAGAAGAAGGAGTTCCAGAACTTTTGGTTAAAGAAGCTGTTAAACGCTTTGGTAAACTTGATGCTGTGGTCAATAATGCTGCAATGATCGTTTCCTCAAATATTAATACTACAGATCTTTCTTTTATGAGAAAGATGCTGGCAATTAATACCCTGGCTCCATTTGCAATAATTCAGGCCGCTTTACCACATCTTAAGGAAACTAATGGCTGTGTGCTAAATATTGGATCTATTAACGCCTGGAGCGGAGAACCTAATTTATTAGCCTATAGTATATCTAAAGGTGCTTTGATGACTTTAAGCAGGAATCTTGGGGATAGTTTGTTCCGTGATCACGGGGTACGCGTGAATCAAATTAACCCGGGATGGGTGTTGACAGAAAACGAAAAAATTAATCAGAAACAACAGGGAATGAATGATGATTGGTATAAGAAACTACCGGATCTTTTTGCACCAGCCCAACGTATTTTTGAGCCAAAAGAGATAGCATCCGGAGCTGTTTACTTATTATCCGATGAATGTGGCCCTGTAAGCGGGCAGATTTTAGAGCTGGAACAATTCCCTATGATAGGCCGCAATCTACCAAAGAATTGGAGCGGATTTCGCAATAAATAGCATCACAAATACAGATCAAAAAGTGCCAAAATTAGCCGTATTCCCTAAAGCCTATATGCAAGATCTTTGTAAAACAGGTGCTATGAAAGTAGCGGAGTGGATTGATTTGGCTACTTCATTGGAGGTTGATGGTTTGGAATGGTATGCTGGTTTCCTGGAAATGGCAGATAACTCTAATTGGGAAATATTCAGAAAAAAAGTGGAAGGAAAGGGAAAAGAAATTCCAATGCTGTGTTGTTCACCAGATTTCACTCATCCTGATAAATCCTTCAGGCAAAACGAAATCAAAAAACAAAAACACTGGATTGCAATGACTAATGCCCTCGGCGGATCATATTGCCGCGTCCTGTCTGGCCAAAGACGTCCCGAACTTTCAATGGAAGAAGGTATTGAACTGGCAGCAGAATCAATAGAAGATTGCTTAGCCTATGCAGCTGATAGAGGTATTACTTTGATTTTAGAAAACCACTATAAAGACGATTTTTGGGAGTACCCTGAATTTGCACAGAAAATGGAGGTTTTTTGTAAACTTGTGTCTTATATAGAACATCCAAATTTTGGGGTTAATTATGATCCCAGTAATGCCTTTCTAGCGGGTGATGATCCTCTGGAATTATTGAAAAGAATTTCCTCCAGAGTAGTGACCATGCATGCCAGTGATCGCTATCTTCTTGAGGGAACTTTAGATGATCTTCGAAAAGAGGAAGATGGTGTATTGGGTTATGCTACAAGACTTCGTCATGGGGAAATTGGCAAAGGGTTAAATGACTATGATGCAATTTTTACAGAGTTGAAAAGGGTAAATTTTGATGGGTGGATTAGCATAGAAGATGGCGTGGACGGTATGGATCAGTTAGAGCAAAGTGTGGCTTTTCTAAGAAAAAAAATCGCTGTGTATTGGCCTGAATTCAAATAAGTGAACATTTTATCAATGAGGGAATTACTGATTATTAAATATAACAACTTATAACTTATTCTTGCATAAATAATTGGCCCGAGTATTCATTGTCAACCAAAAATTGCCCTTGCCTTTTACTTAATCAAATTTCGGGTGGCTACCCATTCTTTGAGTTTATCCCTGGCATCCGCAGCCGGATACCCCAATACCGTTTTCCCGGCCGGTACGTCAGCCAAAACTCCTGAGCCTGCGCCTACAGTGGCACCAGAATGAATGATGGTATGATCTTTTATAGACGCACTACCGCCGATAACTACTCCGTCACCAAGGGTCACAGAACCTGCTAGTCCACTGGCCCCTGCCATGATGCAAGAACGCCCTAAAACACAGTTATGAGCAATCTGTACCTGATTATCGATCTTACAACCGTCGCCTAATATAGTGGAACTGAATTTTGCCCGGTCAATCGATGAATTTGCGCCAATTTCCACGTCATTACCAATAATCACATTGCCTATATGCGGGATTTTTACTAACCCTCGTCCATCTTCCCTCGGACGATATCCAAAGCCATCACCACCAATACTAACATTATTTTGAAAAATACAGTAAGCCCCTATCTCAGTTCGCTCCCGTATAACTGTACCTGACCAAATAACTGTATGATCACCAATTGTAGTTTCATCCAGAATGGTAACGTTAGGATATACAATAACCGCTTTTCCCAAAACAACATTTTTTCCTATATAACATCCCGCTCCTATTTTACTGCCTTCACCTATTGTGGCCGTTTCATGAATTACTGCGGTAGGATGAATATCCATGTCAAAATGTGGCGCTTCTTTAATAAAAACCTCTAATAACTTCGCCATAGCTAAATCGGCATTTTGGACTTTAATCAGGGCTCTGTTTTCTCTAGGCTCAGCCTTGAGTCCTTCATTAATAATTGCCGCCGCTGCCTTGGAATTTTCCCATTTTTGAACATATTTTCTGCTCCCAATAAAGGTAATTTGGGAATTACCCGCTTTATCAATTTCTTCCAAACCCAATATCTTTTGGTCTGTATTACCCACGAGTTCTCCTTCGAGAATCGAATTAATTTCCTGAATTGTGAATGATTTCATATGTTTTAGCCATTAATTGTTTAGGTGACGATTTACCAGTTTTCGCAAAGATAGAATTTATATTATGAGGATTCATTTTAATGCACTTTTCATATAAATAATTTACTAATGCCAAAATACACGGTAAAATGTTTTAAAAAGAATTGATTACCGTAATTCCTGCGGTATTGGATTGGTACATTTCCGGCAAGTGAATTGGGACTGCTTCCAAGGCAATGGTTTTGGTGATCATTTTCTCTAAATTAATTCCGGTAGTTTTAATAAAATTAAACATTTCCCCATATTTATAGGCTTGCATTCCATGACTTCCCAGGATTTCCAATTCATTGGCTACTACCAATGACATGGGTATTGGAGGTGTAGCATATGATGCTGTCATCAAACCTATCTGAATATGTTTCCCCCGTTTCCTAAGCCCGTTTATAGAATTCAGGCAGGTTAAACTATGCCCTAAGGCATCTATGGAAACGTGAACGCCTCCCCCGCTTAGTTCTTTTATGGCCTGAACTACATCGGTCGTACTTGCATTAATAGTATAATCAGCTCCCAGATCTTTAGCCAGCTTACATTTTGCATCACTTATATCTATGGCTATGACTTTAGCTTCAATTCCCCTTGAAATTTGAATTGCGGAGAGCCCCACTCCGCCACATCCATGAACTGCAATGGTTTGATCTGAGGTTAATTTACCCTGCTCTCTGACACCGCGGTATGCTGTAATAAACCTACAGCCCAATCCGGCGGCTTCAAGGAAGTTTATATTATGAGGTAATTCCACCAAATTTGTATCCGCGTAATCTATTGCGACATATTCAGCAAAAGATCCCCAGGCTGTAAACCCTGGTTGAAACTGAAAGTCACATACTTGTTGATTACCTTCGAGGCAATAGGTACAGGATCCACATCCGCCAACAAAAGGGACGGTAACCCGTTGACCTTCACACCAATTTTTGACCTTATTTCCTAAAGTCACGATGGTCCCTGAAAACTCATGACCCGGAACATGCGGCAGCACAATATCGGGATCATGCCCCATCCAGCCATGCCAGTCACTAAGACATAAGCCACTAGCTTCCACTTTAATAACAACACCAAATTCTGAGGGATTTGGATCACTGACATTTGCAATTGAAATTGGCCCTCGAAATTCGTTATAAATAGCAACTTTCATAATTGAATATAAAAGCAAAACCAGAGTCTTTAATTCATGGAATCACCACCTTTTACAACCTAAAATAATGATTTTTACCAACGATGTAGAATGGATTCTGAATTTCAGGTAAACAGCTAGCAATGTGTTTCTATTAAAAAAGGCGGAATATCACTATTCCGCCTTTCGGACTTAACCACTGTTCCTTATGGCACAGGAACCAAATCAAAGTCTTGAATTATTTTATTCCCCGCCAAAATAGTTACTTCTTCCTCAGTTTGTGATTCATACCCTTCGAGTTCTACCATCACATCATATGAACCGGCAATTAGGCCCATTATGGTATAGTTACCACTTTCATCTGTAAAGGTAGATGTATTTAATGTATCTGCTGCAAATACAGATACCGTTGCGCCTTCCAATCCAATTGGTTCCTCATTTTGAATAGTTGAAACCAATCCTGAAAGAGTGCCAGCAGCAGTCAAATTACTGGCCTTAATAACTGGTTTAAAATTAAACCCATTAATACCAGATATGTTTTTGCTATTTCCTTTGGGTATAAAAGATCTGCTCACGTCAAAGTCTAGAAGTAAATCTGAACTTAATTCTCCACTAACAAAAAGTGAAGGTTTTATAAACACTTTAATACCTGTTTGTTCCCCGCTGGGCACCTTTAAATCAAAGGTAGAACCGTCAATGAGGACAACATTAACTCCTTTGACGTAAATTAGAATGAGATCATAGGAACCTGCAGGAACATCCATATCTACCAATGTTTCAGTAATTCCATTGGTTAGGTTTATAAGATTAATATCCCTTTCTTCTTCCATTAAAACTATAAAAGTTTTACCATCATCTTCAGTATTCTCTTCACCTTCCATCGATTCCCCTTTATAACGCGCATCTATTTTAAAAATAGTAACATTGGCTTCAGAGATTAGATCATAGGGAAATGGTGCATCCGTTAATTGCACCGTAAGTCTGCCCATGTTTGCCTCTGTACTCAAGTCTTCAGAACATCCCGAAAAAAATAGTACTGCCAGAATGATAAAAAAGGATAAAAGTTTAGTTTTCATATTGGTTATTATTTTACATTATTTGAATTATGATATGATAAATTAAAATAATTCATAAATATTATAAAGCGCTAATTTCTTGATTTCAAAAGTAAAAATTACCTTTTTCCTTATTTTTTCGATATAATACATCTTTATTTTGGGTGATTTAGGCCTATTTTTAACTGGACACAGTATACCTATATATCGTTGTATATCAGGATAATAGATACTTATATTTAATGGATATACACCCGTAATAACGTCCTGAGCAAGACAATATCAAAAAAGAGCGCTAATAGCGCTCTCTTTATGGGTTTAAGTAATTTATTTTACTTTGCTTCGAGAACCTTGGTACTTATATATGAACTGGACCTTATTATTTTACCTTCTTCATCAAAGTCATGAATATATAAGGCAGGGAGAATTATTTTCTTTCCGTCAGCTTTTCTGGTCATTCTAAATTTCCACCAGGATTGTACCGCTCTGGCATCGCGCATATCGTATTCCAGATAGTCCGGATAACCTACAACGTCTATGCTTGTTATTTCAAACTCTTCCATGATTTTACTATTTCGTTCTTTTACTTCTTCAAGACTCATGGTTTCGCCATCAGGCATCTCCAAAGAATTAAAACGTGCATCTTCCTCAAAGAAGCTATAGGCAGTCTCAAGATCCATATTTTCAAAAGCGTTCATCATCTTGCGAACTGTATTAATATTGTCATGATGGTTGTAAATAGTACCATTTTTTCTATCTCCAAAGCTTTGACCTATTTCCCAGAAAACACGCTCATTATAATAATTGATCATTGTTTCTATTTTGCTATCGTCGTTCAACTTAAACAACCTGTGAGTTGGCATATCAATTTTAACACCGGTTTTATTATGCATGGCCTTTAAGTGATTCCAGGTTTGTACCCATATTCCCCCATCTTTGTATTCTATTGCATCAGGATAAGCACCTTTAGTAGGCTTAAATGACACATAGGACAGGTTTTCTTTCCAAAAATTAACCCGGTCTAAAAACTGTTCTTTTGAGTTGCCTTTGGCGTCTTTATTTATGCCTGTGCCATTGTAGGATTTAAAATCATCGGCCAGATACGAAGCCACCTTGTCGGCATCTCCCTCAAAGAAAGCTTCAAGCATGTTATTGACTGCATCTATACCAGGATGTTCATTAAATACTTTACCGTTGTTCTTTTGGGAATATCCCAAAGCCACTAACAGCATTAGGGCAGTAAAAAATACATTTTTCATATTTTAATTTTAAATGGTTATGGCTGCGAATTAAAATAATCCGTTAAGAAGTGCCAACACCAAAAGGACGAACATAGCTAATTACTGTCCGAATACGGCAGATTACTGATCGAAAGTAAAAGTCGATCCTGGATTTGAATATTTTTGTATGGTATCCCCATAGTAAAAGTTATCCATAATTGCCACATAATTGTTATCTTCTGCACAAATTAAGAATCACTTATTGCACTATGGAAACACAGCCAACCAACGGTAAGAAATTTGGGACATTTGCAGGTGTGTTCACTCCCACACTTTTAACTATTCTCGGTGTAATTATGTACCTGAGAATGGGTTGGGTAGTTGGCAATGCAGGTCTTCTGGGGGCCTGGTTAATAATTATTGTTTCATTCCTTATTACCTTGACTACGGCACTTTCCATGTCAGCGATTACCACTAATATCCGTATTGGTGCCGGTGGTGCTTATGCTATAATTTCACAGGCACTAGGACTAGAAGTAGGTGGAAGCCTCGGAATTCCGCGATATGTTTCCCAAGGCTTGGCAGTTACTATGTATATCTTTGGTTTTAGAGAAGGCTGGCTGGGTATTTTTCCTAATCATATCCCTTTTTTGATTGATATTATTGTGTTTGGGGTTTTACTAACCATTGCATATATAAGTGCAGACCTGGCAATTAAAACCCAATTCTTTATAATGGGTATTATCATTCTTTCCCTCATATCAATTGTAATTGCCGCATATTATGGATCCATGACGATCCCAACGGAGGATGCTATCAGATGGGGAACTTTTGGAGGCTCACCTGAAAATGATTTTAGCGGCAGTACTTTCTGGATTGTATTTGCCGTGTTCTTTCCGGCTTCAACGGGTATAATGGCGGGTGCTAATATGTCTGGTGAGTTAAAGCAACCCAATAAGAGTATTCCCCTGGGTACTTTATGGGCCATTGGGATTAGTTTTGTCATCTATATGGTACTGGCCTTTTGGTTAGCACGTTCAGCCACAGAACAGGAATTAATTTCCAATTATAATATTATCATTGATAAGGCATACTTTGGACCTTTAATAATTGCAGGTATCCTTGGGGCCACCTTCTCTTCTGCCCTGGCCTCTCTTGTTGGCTCCTCGCGTATCCTTTTTGCAATGGGGGAACATCGGGTATTGCCCTATGGAAAATTTCTTGCAGGACAAAGTGCCAACGGTCAACCGAGAAACGCAATGATAGTCACGGGGATTATGATATTTATTACCATGTTACTTCGCGACCTTAATGCAGTGGCACCTCTCGTAACACTATTTTTTCTAATTACTTATGCAATGATCAATGTTGTTGTAATTATTGAACAAAATTTAGGGCTAATAAGTTACCGGCCACTATTTAAGATCAATAAATGGGTTCCATGGATTGGATTAACGTCTTCAGTATTGGCAATGTTTATTATCAACCCAACGATTAGTCTTATATCGATCAGTATTGTTTTTGTGGTTTATTGGTTTTTATCCAGACAAAATATTGAAACGCCTTTTGAAGATGTTAGGTCGGGGCTCTTTGTTTCATTTGCAGAATGGGCGGCCAAGCATACATGGGGTATGAAAACCATGCAACAAAGAGCATGGAAACCCAACTTGATGGTGCCGGTAAGGGATGTTGTAGGCGCCAAGGGGAATTTTCAATTTTTGAGGAACATTGCCAGACCCAAAGGATCAATAAAACTCTTGGGAATAGAACCAAATGGGGCTGATAGCAAGTTGACGGAAGAACTGTCTTCTCTTTCAGAAGCCTTTAGAATTAAGGACGTTTTTTCTTCGTGGACAGTAATTAATACGGATGATTTTGCAAAAGGTGTTAATTATGGTAATCAGGCTTTAAAAGGAGCTTTTTTTAGACCTAATGTCGTTTTTTTAAACCTACAGCAGCATGACAATTATGAAACGGAGATCAGGCCTGTAATAAAAGAATCTATTCGTCTAGAAATTGGAGTTTTATTATACTCTTCACATCCTACGGCATTATTAGGCAGAAGAAATATGATTAACGTGTGGGTAAGTGACCGTACAAACAACTGGGATATGGGATGGGATATTGGTAATTTAGACTTATCTATTTTAATCGCCTATAAACTCAAAAAAAATTGGCAGGCTACCATTCGTTTGATTATTGTCATTAAGGATGAAAACGAAAGAGAGAATGCCCAGAAATTCCTGAATTTGTTGATTAGCCTAGCCCGCTTACCTGAAACACTCACTGAAGTTCGGATCGGAAACTTTAAGGACATGGTGGCAAATGCACCATCGGCAGATCTTAATATTTTTGGCATGGAAGAAAATTTAAGATTTGAATTTGTAAAGGAAATGACCGTGGGCACAAATAGTTCCTGTCTTTTTGTTAAAGATTCCGGCCATGAAAGCATCCTTGCTTAGATACTCTTATTGTCTTTTTTAATTTCCATCAGGACTTTCTATTAATTCATATCCCTGGTTAACACCTTTCTCCATAGCAGGAACGCCTCGATCCATCCATACTGGTATTGGAGAAGCTTTTAAATAATGATCGAAAAACTGGGCCATACGAATGTTAAAATCCTTACGGTTTTGCAATTTTAAGGGCCAGTGGGGTTCTCCGTTATAATTGAGAAACCAGGAAGGTTTACCCAACCGTCTTAAACTTACAAAGAACTCAATACCCTGATACCATGGAACATGACCATCTGCATCATTGTGCATAATTAAAACGGGGGTATTAATCTTATCGATATTAAAGATTGGTGAGTTTTCCAAATATCTGATGGGATATTCCCACGGTGTCCCTCCTATCCTACTCTGTGTATGTTCATATTGAAATTGTCTGCTTAAGCCGGTCCACCATCGGATTCCTCCATAAGCACTTATCATATTCGGAACCGGAGCTCCAGCTTCAGCCGCTTTAAAGATATCCGTTTTAGTTAACAGATAAGCTATTTGATATCCTCCCCAGCTATGACCCTGTACACCAATGTTGTCCTTATCAACAAATCCTTTTTCTATCAAGGATGTGATTCCGGGAATTACGCAGTTATAGGCACTTTCGCCGGGATAACCAATGCGATAGTGTATATCGGGATTAAAAATTAGATAGCCCCGGCTAGCATAAAAGCTATAATTAATTGTAGAACGCCCGGGGATTGGAGCTCTGTGATAATTTAACCTGTCGGTACTTTTTTCGTAAAAATTTACCATCATTGGATATTTCTTTGAGGGATCAAAGTTTTCCGGTTTTACTAACATCCCTGTTAATTTGGCGCCATCCAATGAGGTCCACTTAGCCAATTCTATTGTACCCCAATTATAATTTTTTTGTTGGGGATTGGCGTCGGACATAAGCTTTACGTTTTTAAAGCTGAGATCAGAATAACGAATATCAGGAAACTCTATAAAAGATTCCCTTGTGTAGATTAGGGCATCAGCTAATTCTGCTTTTATTGGATTTCTATAACGAAAAGATCCTTTTAGTAAAGGATTTAAGGTTTTATCTTTTGGGTTATATTCGGTAAACCCGCCGCTCTTATCAGTTTCATTAAAAGTAGTAAACAACCATTTTTTATTAGTATCCATAAACCTCACTTCTTTGTCGAGAGATACATATCGATAGCTGGTAACAATTTCTCTGCCATCCGTTAAACGATCAGCTAAGCCAGAGTTAGGATCAAATTTCCATATATCAAAGCGATCATAGAGAAGTAAAGCTTGGTCATTTTCAGTCCAACCAGCAGAACCATATGGTTCCGGGGGACTAGGTGAATCATGCAGTTCATCATAAAAAACTTTACTCTTGGTCAAATCCAAATAAGAATCTCTTTCAATATCATATACAAACCAGCTTTCATCCAAAGTATTATAACCATAAACAAATTTACCTCCCGGACTTAAGTTTACTTTTCCCGAAACTTTGGTAAGTATTTCTTTTGACTTACCTGTTAAGGTATTTATAATAGTATAATCCCGTGCCTTTCTTCCAGTCCATTGCCGTTCCAGATCATAGGGTTCTGATCTGTTTATCAAAGCAAACTTTGCATTTCCTTCATCTCCTAGTTCGACTTCTGGAAATGATTCTGAACCCAGTTGTACAATCCTGAGATCTTCTTTTAGGTGAACTACTGATGTGAATGACTGGATGGTATCCTTTTTAAGTTGTAATTCTTGCTCGGTATATAGCCTGGGTTCATTATAGGTCCATACTTCAACATTTACAATTTCGTCTTCTGTAAGCAATGTATCCTTGATAATTTGAGGTTTTGTCAAGCCAAAGAATAATTTCGATTCATCTTTTGAAAATATCAGCTCTGTGTTAGAAGATGGATGGTAAGCACTAGGGGTCACAGAGGCATCGGCTACTTTTTGGGCCATATCCAGTCCTTTTTGCCATAGATAAAGTTCAGTTGGTCTTACTTGAGCTTTTGTAGTATCGCTGTCAGCAACAAAAC
The DNA here is from genome assembly GCA_964536335.1 of uncultured Eudoraea sp. Classification (GTDB taxonomy): domain Bacteria; phylum Bacteroidota; class Bacteroidia; order Flavobacteriales; family Flavobacteriaceae; genus Eudoraea. The sequence continues at coordinate 16,682 of CAZHWD010000161.1, forward strand.
CCAGATTATCACCAGATTCGCTAAAACTTAACTGATAATATTTCGCTTTTTTAGCAGAATGAACTTGTGTCAGACTGGCTTTTTCAAAATCCAGTATATAAACCCTGGAACTATCTTTTTTATTTTTTCCTGAAGAGGCAAAAGCTAATTGCCTGACCTCTTTGGCAAAGACATAATCTGTAACAAACTTAAAGGTATCCTTTTGTCCTGTTAGGATATCCTGTACCAGTAAGTGATAGCCATTCTTTTTTCCAACCTTTTTCTTTTTATCGTTAACTTCCTTGTTCTTTTCTTCTATAGTGTCCTTTTCTTTCTTTATTTCCTCTAATTGATAAGCTAAATAACCAGACCATTTTTCAGGTATCTTATACGATTTTACATTACCGATTTTTATGTGCGAATTGTTTTTTAAATCAAATATTCCCAGACTGTCTTTCGGCAAATCTTTCTTTTTGATTTTGCGTTTTTTCATTACCAGTACACTATCCCTCCAGGCATTAATGGTAAAAACAGCATAGTTAGAATCATAGGTAAACCGGCCTTTTGAACCCCGGTCATATTTAAATACAATATTTGCTTTACTATCTTTTATTTTCAAATACTGATCCGCTTCTCCCTTTTCAAGAGAATACATTATAAAATTACCATTCGGGGAAATAGATTTGTTTTTTATAGAATTCCAGATTTCAAAATCTGAATGGTCCAAAACCTTCTTTTGTGCAATAATTACTATACATGAGAACATAAATAGAGTTGTGAAAATTGCTTTCATTATCTGGTTTAATTTTGAAGCCTAAATATACTAGGAAAATTCTTTTATAAATTCGTTGATCAAGTTTTCCGGCATTTGTACTTAAATGTTTCAAAACTGTTTTTAAAATGTGAGACAATTATATTATTACATCCGAAAACTATCCGATTGGACTAAAAAGATAAACAGAACTCTTTGAAGTAGTATTGTTTTAATATCTTTAATACTCCGAATTAATGAGGTTCATTATTTAAATGTGGAGCCAAATGTGATTTAATAGCAATTAAAAATGAAAGCGACTCTAACAGCAGCAGGTACATTAGAATCTTATTTTCAACCATTTAGAAAGCAGGTTGTTGGCATAGATCAAAGTTTTGAATCCCCTTTTGGGATCAAAAAAATCATTTATGCAGATTGGATTGCCAGCGGAAGGTTATACCGCCCCATTGAAGAAAAGTTACTTAATCAAATTGGCCCATTTGTAGCCAATACCCATACGGAAACCTCTGTTACCGGGTCAGCCATGACTTTGGCTTATAAAGAAGCCCGTACCATAATTAAAGAGCATGTAAACGCTTCAGAAGAAGATGTCTTAATAACCGTTGGGACAGGAATGACGGGAGCCATAAATAAATTTCAAAGAATATTAGGATTAAAGGTTACAGAAAATCTTAAAGAACATACAAAGGTACCTGAAGCAATTAAACCGATAGTTTTTATTTCTCACATGGAGCATCATTCCAATCAAACTTCATGGTTAGAAACTATAGCGAAAGTAGAAGTAATCCCTTGTAATTTAGAAGGTCTTATTTGTTTAGATAGTTTTCAGGAACTTCTTTTAAAATATGAGCGGCATCCAATAAAAATTGCCTCTGTTACTGCCTGCTCTAATGTAACCGGTATTATTACGGATTACTCTGCAGTTGCTAAACTTATTCATAGTTATAATGGGTTATGTTTTGTTGACTTCGCCTGCTCTGCGCCCTATGTGCCAATTGATATGCACCCAAAAGACAAAGATGCCTATTTGGATGCTATTTTCTTTTCTCCACACAAATTTCTAGGCGGGCCTGGAGCTACGGGGGTTCTAATTTTTAATAAAAAATTGTATAAAAATCTGATTCCAGATAATCCCGGAGGGGGAACAGTAGCCTACACAAACCCTTGGGGAGACCATGATTATATAGATGATATTGAAACGAGAGAGGATGGAGGTACACCTGGTTTTCTTCAAACTATAAAGACTGCATTGGCTATACGCTTAAAAGAGCAAATGGGAACAGAAAATATAATGACGAGGGAACATCAGATCGTTGACAAAATATTTGAAAAATTATCAAATATTCAGAATATACATATACTTGCCCAAAGACATAGAAACAGATTAGGGATATTCTCTTTTTTTGTAGATGATGCCCATTATAATTTGGTCGTTAAATTGCTCAATGACAGATATGGAATACAAACCCGTGGTGGGTGTTCCTGTGCCGGTACATATGGACATTATTTATTAAATGTTGACCTATCTACTTCAAAAGCCATTGAACAAAAAATTCTGGAAGGTTGCCTCATTGAGCGACCAGGTTGGGTACGTATGTCTGTTCACCCAATAATGACCGATAAGGAAATAGATTTTATTTGTGAGGCTATTAGTCAAGTTGGATTGCATCACGGAGAATGGAGCAAAGATTATGAGTATAATAGCCTGAAAAATGAATTTGTATATAAAGACAAAGAACCTGCAGAAAAGAATATTACAGCTGAATGGTTTAATATTAAGTAAAACTGAGCAGGATTCTAATTTAAATCAAAATCCCACTCAGTTCCAGAACTAAGTCAGACTTAGCAGATGTTTGGGTTGATCCTTGTTTAGACTATGTTAAACCAATTCTTCTTCTTCTTTCTTTTTTATGGTTTCCATATACTTGTTAATCAAATCCGGTACTTTTTCAAAAGCGGCGGCCAATCCATGAGCTTTTCCTGCTTCAATGAAGGAAATTTCATTTTCTTTGGTTACCAAAAAACCTAATGGTTCAATTCCTACTCCGGCCCCGGCACCCATGCCCTGACCTTTTTTGGCTTTTGCTTCCATACCTTCTCCGCTACCAGATCCAAATCCCATGCCTACCTTAATAACTGGTACACATTTAAATTCTCCTAATTGAAATTGCTCGCCAACAACAGTTTCAGTTTTTGCTTCTGTTTTGATAAAATCTGTGATTTTACCCAAAAATTCTTCAAAATGTAATTCCATAATAAATTTTTAATAGTTAATAAATGATTTTATAATGTTTATAGGCCTGCTTTGCAGGTGTAATACCACATTCACTCTGCCTTCAAAATTTACTTGAAAAATGCCTATATGGTGATTCAAAAAAGTAAATGCAGGATATAATTTTGCGTTTTGTATGCAATTCCCCGTATCTAGATCTAATATCAATTTCTTTACTTTAAATGATTTTATTACTTGCAGCGCTCTTTTAAAATTTGACTTATAATTTCGCTTCTTCCCGGATTTTGTCTCAATCTTTTTCTTTTGCCCCTTTTTCTTTTTTCTTAAAGGATAAAAATAAAACCTGGTAAATAGTGTATTTAGCTTTATTCGTAAGAATTCTTTTTCATGACCTTCCAAAGCGACTTTAGCCAAACCCAAAATTCGAACAAAGTATTGATTTTTGTCAATGTTTATAACAATATCCAGAGGAACAAATAAAAGATACAGCATAAACAAAAATATAAGTATACCGAAAACAGCCCAGAGCATGGTTTAATGTTTGTACAAAATAAATACAAAGAGAATTTTTTAGCAATGACCTGAATCATGGTCCGATAATTATTGCAAAAACTTGTGATAGTTTAATCTCAGTAGGCATTTGTGGTAAGTAAAATATTAGTACTCAACTCGCTTATAATGGGTTAAGAATTTTCCTGGAAGATTACATTGTCGTGTTAAAATTTCTAAATATTAATTTATTAGGTAGTCTTATAATAACCATCCTCAGTTAAAAGTTTCTTAACATTGTACCAAAATACTTTCAATGCAAAATTTGGTTTTTTTAAACTATTTGAAAGCAATAATAGAGATTCCTTTATTTCTTGTTCTTCGCTAGTCAGGTTAGTATATTTGGGATTGTGATAATAGGCCATTGCCCAATCCTTGAAAATCCGGAAATTTGATTGATCCTCTGATAGTATTGAAAGGTGATCATTGCGATCGTCCAATCTAATTTTATTAAGTAAAGTCATCACAATCTCCTTATCCCCTTCAAGAATTTGCAGGAAATACCCATTATTATATATCAAACACCCCGTTATATTATTAGCAGTATTAAATTGTTTTGCCTCTGCAATAATGTTTTCAATATCTTTTACCGAAATCCCACGACTTGCAACTGAGCTGTATGTTAACTGAAAAACCATATTGGAGAAATGTGTTCGTAGCTGAAGGTACTTAAAAAATGAATTTTGGAATAGAATAAATTAGTAAAATGGTGCTGCAATGATCTACTTGTAGTCGCTTTCTTATTATGCTTGTAGTATATAGAAGTGCTCTATTTTATTTTATCCCAATTCGTTAGTTAATTTTTATAGTGATGTATATTCGGAATCATGGGCAAAATAATCTTAGTGCTTTCATTAAATTATCTAATATAACTTCCGGCATTTACATCTATTGTGGAACCTGTTGCGTGGTCCATCTGCCCACTACAGATTAGCACCACCAGTGGGGCTATATCTTCAGGAATGGTTAATTCTTTTAAGGCCATTTCATTCAATATCTTTTCTTCACCGATTTTATTTATAACATCTTCTGCCATTTCTGTTCGAGTGAATCCGGGGGCGATAACAAAGGATTTAATTTTGTATTTACCAAAAGATCGGGCTACTGTTCTCGCAAGGGATGTGAGTCCACCTTTAGAGGCAGCATATGCCAGATATTCCTCAGTTTCGCCACGAAAGGCAGCCCTGCTGCCAATGTAAACGAATCGTCCCTCGCCTTGATTTTTAAAATGTTCTATCCCCAATTTGGTTATTAGTCCAACCGATTCAAGATTAATTGCCATTGTTTTTCGCCAGATATTAAGCCATTTTTCGGTGGGCTCGTCTATAGGATGTGGCAAGAATACGCCAGCGTTCAGAATAATAGTATCTAATTTCCCAAAATGATTAATTGTATTCTTAAAAAGCTGCTGTACCTGTTCCATATGGGCAAGGTCTGCCTGAAAAGATTTGGAATGAGCATATTTAGTATTTATTTTATTGGCCTCAGCTCTGCTTTTATTGAAATGGATTCCTACATGAGCATTTGCTTTAAGTAAATGAATAGCAATAGACTTCCCTATACCTTTGGAAGCTCCCGTAACCAAAATGTTTTGCCCTTTTAGATTCATAGGATTTTATGAGATTTACAGGTGAAAGTATTGAGAATCTAATAGAATTCCAATTTTTCCATGCTGCCTTCGCGATCCATAATCTTTACTAATGTTGCAGGTTAGGTCCATATCTATTTAGCGTAGCAAAGTTGGCCTTAGGATACCTTCTTTAACATACATGGGTTAAGTTATTTTGCAGTTAGAAGTTCAAAGAATGATTATTCAGGATATTAAATGAAATTTTGGCTGTAATTTTGCATAAATGTCCAAGTGTTATGAATAACAATATCGCTCACCTCTTATATGACTATTTGATAGAACTGGGAATGTCCGAATCATTATCGAGATATATAAATCTCGTTGGATTATTCCTGGCGATGTTAATTGTCGTAGGTCTTCTTGACTACATTATTAGAAGGGTAATACGCAAATTCTCCGTCTTAATAGCCCGAAAAACGAAAACCAATTTAGACGACATCGCCATAACTAATAAAGTTCCAAGACTTTTAGCGCATATCTTCCCTCTACTCCTGGCTATGGAGTTGATCCCTGTAGTTTTTACAGACTTTGCGTATTTGAGTAATATGGCTTTGAAGTTTGGAAATATATTAGGTATTATTCTAATATTGAACATTGCAAAAAGTATTTTAAGAAGTTTACGGGATTACTTGAAAAAACTACCTAGTTTTAGTGATAAGCCCATTGATAGCTACATACAAGTCTTTATGATTATTGGCTGGATACTAGCCATAATGACAATTTTTGCCATTATTACCGAAACTTCAATTTGGAAGTTTTTCACCGCACTGGGAGCTGCCTCAGCGGTTTTACTATTATTATTCAAAGATTCTATACTCGGCCTGGTTGCAAGTATTCAGGTGAGTATGAATGATATGGTCAGGATTGGGGATTGGATAACCTTTGAAAAATACGGCGCCGATGGCGACCTTATAGAAATTAACCTTGCAACAGTCAAAATTCAGAATTTTGATAAGACAATTACCACAATACCCACTTATGCTTTAATTACAGATTCTTTTAAAAATTGGAGAGGGATGCAAGAATCAGGTGGTCGACGAATCAAACGAGCATTGATTATTAAGCAGAAGAATATAAAATTTTTAACAGATGAAGAAATTGATAAGCTAAAAGAGATTCAACTAATAGCCAATTATTTGGATTCAAGGAATAATAAAATAGCAACTTATAACCTGGAAAATGATATTGATAAAACACTGCTTCTGAATGGCAAAAATTTAACCAATATTGGTGTTTTCCGGAAATATATTGAGTCTTATCTTAGCAGTCACAGCGCTTTAAATATGAATATGACAATGATGACCAGGCAGCTCGCACCAACTCCACAAGGGATTCCTATCGAGATATATGTTTTTAGTAGTGACAAACGATGGCAAAACTATGAATATATAATGTCTGATATTTTTGATCATTTGTTGGCAGCGGTTTCTTATTTTGATCTCGAAGTATACGAATTACCCACTTCGCTCCAAAAGAATGGCGGGTAGCAATACGCTACATTTTATATGTTTTACGTATTAGATAGGGATAACTTAATATTAATAAGCCCAAATCTATAGATGCAATACCAAGCGCACAGGAATATTTGTCTATCTTGTATACCCAAAAAAATTGCTGTGTATAAAAATGCATTATTCCTGGGCTTTATGTTTACAATGGTATGCGGTAATACTCAGGATAAAAAAATTGAAATAATCGCGGAGGATATTCCTAATCGGATCGCATTTTACGCCATTAATATAAATGAACAAGACCTTGATGTAATGTTTACATTATCCGGGACTAATTTTAGACAAAGTAGTGCAAGGCCCCGATTTATCAGGGTTCCAGCTACTTCTAAAGTACATATGAAAACTATAGTCCTGATAAGAGGCAAGCAACCTTCATACAGTTATGAGTTAAAAGTCAACGATAGTCTTTCAACCAGAGCGTTACTTAAGGAATCTGAACAAATAAAGATTAAACCTCCAAAACAAATAACGGTTTATGTTCCTAATAGATGTGAGCAATGTGATAGTCTGGTAATACCATTAAGTGAAAGTAAGTACCGGTTTAACCTTATCAAGCTCGATGAAAAACCAGAACTACAGGAGCAACTGCAAGTCGCATTTGGGACAGAAACACCCATAGATTCACTTAATTCTCCAATCGTAAATCTCGCAGGAAAGCTCTATACAAATTTGATTACCTATGAGTTGTTAATGGAACAACTTATTATAGAGTGAAATTTGATTCTGATTACAGATTCAAAATTAATTTGGTAGACCCAAAAAATATGAAATATTAAATTTCTGGTCTGCCCTTAAGTCGTTTTTCCAACTTTTTCTTTAGAACAGTTAAACGCTTCATTAGCTCCATTAATGCTGAGTCTTGCGACTGCTTATAAAGCTCATTTATTTCCAATATAAGTGCTTTTACTTCTCTTGAAGCAACAATGCGGTCATTTGTTGTAAGCTTATTCCACTTACGTTCTTCAAACAAACGCGCTTTGTCAATTATGTCCATAGTATATTTAATTCAAATTTATTAGAAGGAAAATTTCCTTATTCCTTACACTATAAATAGCCTTAACGCTTATTGTATTTTAATCAATCTTTAAAGCGAAACAGGATAGCAATATTTGCACTTCTAAAAGGCAAGATATTATATTATTATTACTGCCAAGCTATTTTTCAACACTAAATTTAAAAATTCTATTATATTGTCTAATACCTTTAACATATGTTTAAACATATTTTATGGATTTCTGAATGAATACTTTAGTTTTTTGTAAAATATTCGAGAAAACTATCAAAAATAGTCTTTTAAGAAGTTTCGCCCATTAATAGACATTATTCTTGCTATTATTTCATCCGCGGCTATTATATTCTCTATGTTTAACAATTTATGGTTTAACATATAATTATATGCATGACGCTCCAGAAAATCTGCCAGATAGGGTAATTCCTCAGCGGTCCAGAAACTGTTAAGTGAATCTATTATGCCGTCAAAATCGGAACCAATTACCATACAATCCCAGGCAAATAGACCTTCAGCATCTAATACCTCTGCAATATGCTGTATTTGATTCCATAATAATTCTGAACGATAATGCATTATTTTGCTCCTTTTTAAGGAGTTCTTGGTCTTCTTCAGGGTTTTTTTATTAACAATTCTACGTTCATCCAATTGCAGTCCGATAATACCTCTACTCTTAGCAATTCTTACAATTTCTTCATCGAAAAAGTTTAAGGAAACAGGATTTAGTTTGTTCGCAGTTTTGGGATGAGATACAACCGGATTGTCAAAAGATTTAAGACCGTTACAGGCCGCATGACTCGCAATAACGGGAATATTTTTAAATTTAGGGTTTCCTGAATCCAACATTTGATAGTATTCTCTTCTCGCCTGAATACTCATATGTTTAATATCAGGTAAAATTCGTTTGTTATTGGTATCATCAACAAGACGTTCCAATACCTTCCTGCCCATTGTTGTAAATCCACTGTTGAGGCCTTCTGACTGGTCCGCAAATTTTAAAATAATCCCCGATAAACTCTCCGCATGGCCACATAATTGATTCCAAAAGTGATGTGCGATAGTCACGAAAAATGGTGAAAAATCCCAGTTTTTAATTTTTTCCAGATTTTCTAATATTTCTTCACTACTAAATGGCTGCTTTAGACCTGTATTGAGCACATGCAAGCCTTCAATACTCAAGACGACACAAATAGTATGGACTTTTCCTCCAGAGGCATTCTCGTTCTTTATATTCTCAATTTCCGTATAATTTCTTACTAGCTTGTAACGAAACTTCCCTTCGGGAAGTTGTATTATTTTATTATCTAATTGCTTGTAAAAGTTATATTGAGCCTCTACATCCTTAAAATAATCGCTTATCCCCTGTAAATAATCAATTCGCTTGTCCCCTACTCCTAAGGCAAAATTAGCGGCAAGGTCCAGCAGTAATTCATTATTCATTTTGTTTCGCACGAACCATTTTTCCAATGGATATAGCGATACACAAACAATCCCTACGCCTCCCTTGACGAGGCTTGCAAAGTTGGCCTGTGAAAATTTGGTAAGCCCGGTTGCGTAGTTTAATAATTTATCGAAGATTGAAGGAGGATCATAATGCCAAATACTTCGTTTACTATTTCTATGGCTAATATGGATTCCAGTAGGAGAATAATTGAAGCTTTTTCCAAATGGCTTTAAGGAAGGATGACAATGAAAATCAATATACTCATCATTAAAATGCATTTGTGCCTTAAATTATATTTCAATAAAAAATACTTACAGAAAATTACTACAATTTATTATATTGGAAAACAGAAATGTATCATTAGCGAGATATCATGTATGGTCGGCAGATATTTGTCCATCCCTTCATAAGTAAGTATTTATGCACCTTTAGCTAGAGTTGAAATTCTACGAAAAAACCATACCGCTTGAAATATTACGATATGGCTTTCTTTAAAACTTATGTTTTACCTAACTTTTAACCAGGTTAGCCTGAATACTATTTGGAACTGCCTTAAAAGCAGAAAAGGCTGAATTGAACGTTGCCTTTCCTTGAGTAAGTGACCGCAAATTCGTTGAATAGCCATAAAGCTCTGACTGTGGCACTGCACACTTTAGAATTTGATAGTGATCAATACTATCTATTCCTTGTATGATAGACCTTCTTGATTGTAAATCAGTCATAACACTTCCTACCATTTCTTCAGGAACCTTAACAGTTAATTCCTGTATTGGTTCTAACAGCTTGGGCTTGGCATTTAGAAAAGCTTCCCTAAAAGCATGGGCTCCGGCAATCTTAAAGGCAATATCGTTGGAGTCTACAGAATGCATTTTTCCATCGTACACCATTACGCGAACATCACGAATATAAGAGCCCGTAAGCGGTCCTGATTCCATAACCTCCAAAATGCCTTTTCTAATAGATGGCAAATAGCGGATATCTATAACTCCTCCTACAATACAGTTATAGAACACCAATTTCCCGCCCCAGACAAGGTCAACTTCTTCCTTCCCTCTGATATTAAAACCTTCCGGGTCAGGCATTCCCTCGTGCCAAGGTTCTATTTTTAAATGTACCTGTGCAAACTGACCTGCACCTCCGGATTGTTTTTTATGTCTGTAATTAGCGTTTGATGACCGTTGAATAGTTTCTCTATAGGCAATTTTAGGCGGTTCGAAGTTTGTTTCAACACCATAAATATTAGTCAATATCCATTTAATAGTTGCCAAATGTAATTCTCCCTGGCAACCCAGAATTAGTTGCTTAAGTTCATTGGAAAACTTAATTACTACGGTTGGATCCTGATTGTGAATCTTCTTTAAAGCATCACTAAGTTTCTCCTCCTCATTCTTTTGGACCGCAGATACAGACTTACGTGTTCTGGGTTCCGGGTATTGTATGGGTTTAATAGTAATTGACTTCCCTGCTACATGTAGCGTGTCATTAGTTTCTGTACTTTTAAGTTTTAATGTGGCTCCAATATCACCCACTTCCAATTTTGATACTGATTCTCGCTTTTTACCATCCATAATATATAGATGGTTCAGTATTTCAGTTTCACCAGTCCTGGAATTAACCAATTTATCATTTGCCTTAACTTCACCTGATTTCACTTTAAAAAAGGAGATCTGACCCAAACTGGGTTGATAAACCGTCTTAAAAACAAACAAAGCTGTTGGTGCTTCTTTTTTTCGAACCAGAACATCTCCTTCAACGGTTTGTTCTGGTTTTAAATCTGCTGCAGCTGGAGCTACATTATCTATAAAGCCCATGAGTCTGCCGGTACCCATATCATTTAATGCAGAAACACAGAAAACGGGAAACAGCTCATGATTAAGCATTCCTGCTTTAATGCCGACCCGCATTTCATCTTCGTTTAGAGTTCCTTTCTCAAAAAACAACTCCATTAATTCTTCATCATTCTCCGCAGCTTTTTCAACAAGTTCATTGTGCAATTCATCTGCACGTTCCTTTTGATCTTCAGGAATAGGTAATTTTTCCGGCTTGCCTCCTTCAGGTGAAAATTTATAACATTTCATCTTAAGAACATCAATGATACATTGAGCGCCATCAACGATTAATGGATATTGAATAATTACTGCATTGTTACCAACAAGTGCCTTTATGCCCTTAAAAGAGTTCTCGAAATTACAGTTAATATGGTCTATTTGATTTACCACAAAAAGCGTAGGTTTCGAGTAGTTATTGACATAATTCCAAATGATTTCAGTTCCAATTTCTACTCCATGTTGTGCATTTAAAACTGTAACAATCGTATCCGCTACGCGAATTGACGAAATAATTTCACCCACAAAATCATCAAGCCCGGGGGTATCAATTATATTTATTTTGTAATTACGCCATTCTGTATGCAAAGGTGTGGCATAAACCGATGTTCCTCTTTCATGTTCAATTTCATGATAATCGGAGACAGTATTCTGCGATTCTACAGTTCCTCTCCTATTAATAAGACCGGCCTCGAAGAGCATGGTTTCCGCAAGAGTAGTTTTGCCGCTATTATGGGCCCCTACGAATACTACATTTTTAATGTGTTTGTCATCATATATTTTCATATGTCCTTGTTTTTGGTAATAAAATCATAAATCTATTATGGATATAAAATATAGCATATGACTTTTGTTAGGTTTTGGTGCAACAGGTTTCTACAATATAAGTTTTAATTGTTTTTTATCCCTAATTTTTTTGTCTTTTTTCCAATAATCTTCTTAAGAATCAAATTAATTGATAAATAACCTTAAAATTAGCCTATTTATGTAAAGACTTGTATATCAAATTTATAGATATGTTTTTATATTAATTATGAGGGTGTAAATTGTTAAAAAATGTATAAAACGGTACTATTTTATGCATAGTACTGTAACAATTAATATTAATTGTCGTCTATTAGTTGTAAGTCATTAAGATTTGCAGTTTATAAAAAAGTAAAAACATACAATATCAATTTAAAAACAAAAACGATGAGAAATTTTAGCAATCAGACACCAACAGAATCAAGAAGGTATTCATTCTTTTCAAATTTTAAAAACAGCAAGAGAGTACGCTGGTCAGAGGCAAGAAACTATACCAATTAATATTAATATCAAAAAACGAAATAATCATGAGACATTTTATCCAACAAACACCAACAGAATCAAGAAGGTATTCATTCTTTTCAAATTTTAAAAACAGTAAAAGAGTACGCTGGTCAGAAGCAAGACACTATACCAATTAATGGTAATAGTTTAAAAAACATAAAATAAATAAAAACATTAAATAATAAAAAAATGAGAAATTTATTGCAACATTCACCAACAGATTCCGGAAGGTTTACATACTTTTCAAACTTTAAGGATAGTAAAAGAGTACGTTGGACAGAAAGCAGAAATTATGTACTATAAGAGTAAGCGAAGAACCGGCCGGTTAAAGCCGGCAGAGATCTAAGTAAGGAGGTAATTGAAATTAACCTCCTTTTTTTATGCATTGTTTTTAACTTAATTATTTGTTCTTGTCAGTGGAACAAATCTTACTGCCATGACTTCCCTGGTTTTAATCTTACCAGCTTTTTTTGTGATTAGAAGCAATTGTCGGACTCCTCTGTGCGGACCAACGGGAATGATCATCCTCCCTCCTTCTTTTAACTGTTTTATAAGAGGTCCAGGTACTTCCTCGGCTCCGGCAGTGACTATTATTGCGTCAAAGGGTCCTTTCTCCGGCCAACCGAGGTATCCATCGCCTGTTTTCACTTCAATATTGGAATACCCTAATACTGAAAGTTTATTTTTTGCCGTAAAAGCCAATGCTTCAACAATTTCTATGGTATACACAGTGTCTACGATTTGGCCTAATATGGCTGCCTGGTATCCGGATCCCGTTCCTACTTCTAAAACCCGGTCGTGATTTTTTAATTTTAAGGCCTGAGTCATGTAAGCAACTATATAGGGTTGAGATATAGTTTGCTTCATTCCTATTGGTAACGGATTGTCTGCATAAGCATAGGGCTGCATGTCTGGTGGTACAAATTCATGCCTTGGAACATGCCGCATTGCTTTTAGAGTGGCCGGATCGCTTATATCTCTTGCCAACAACTGCTCCTTTATCATATTCTCCCTCAATTGTTTATAGTCTATCTGACTATGCGCGAATACCGTAAGCAAGGAAATTATTCCCACTAAGGTTGATTTAAATCGAGATCCATTTTTAAATAATGTTGTCATTGGGGTCTGTTTTGTAATATTAAGCCCCTCGATTAGTAGGGACATTAATTACTGATTTCCGCTTTTAATGGTCTTAAATTTCCAGAATAGTTTATAGAATTTCTGGCACTGCTGATTACATTTACATTGGTTTGACCACTATAACCTACAGTAAGGGTGATATCGTGGTGTTCCGTTCCGCTGCGCACACTAAATTTTATTTTTGATCGTCTTTTCTTATCAATATGTTCGACATTATATTTCTCGGGAATTCCCTTGTAGGTTATACCCGGATTACTATTATATCCACCAGCGCCTCTTGCTCGCCCAAAGTAGGGTAAATCTATATCAACCTCTCCATCTTTTACAATGAAACGATTGGTATTTGTAGCTAGTGATATCCCTCCAGTTACCCTATCTGCATCAAACAAATAGTTACCCGAATCGATAAGACTTTTGGTAGCTTTATAGGCCACATTTTTATGCTCATCTTTTTTTTGTTGCTTTTCTTTTTTGGTCTGTGCCATCAAACTACCAGAGACCATTATCAACATCATAATCTTTAATAAGCTATTTTTCATGGTAAACTATTTATTTTATCAAGTCCTATGTCTGTTTCCAACAAGGTATTAAAATAATTATGATTGTGGAAGAAAACCTACCATCACCCATATTTTTTTGTCATGATTTTCTTCCCAATAACCAAGGTCTTTATCTATCATGATTACTTCAAAACCAGCCTCTTTCAATTCATTTTCAACAAATTTTGGCGCAAGGGTATGCGCCTTGGATTGTTCCTGTCGTGATTTTCCAATCATTTCACGCTTAAGTTTTTCAAGCAATAGGATCCGACCATTTGGTTTTAGAGCCTTTTTGACATGTTGCAGGATTTCCCTGTAGTCCTTCATTTCATGATAAGCATCTATAATTAATACCACATCTATGCTATTTTCCGGTAATTTTGGATCGTCATAATCTCCTAAAATAGTTTGAATGTTTCTGATACCTCTTTCTGAGGCAATTTCATTTAATGAATTTAAACGATCCTCCCTTACGTCTACCGAATACACTTTTCCCTTCTCACCAATATAAGTTGCAAGATGTAAACTCATATAACCCTGATGACAGCCTATATCTGCTACATCATCACCAAGGTGAATATCCGCCATTTCGAATATTTGTGCGACTTTCATCCATTTATCACGAGCCTTCCAATCACTTTCTGAATATTGGCCATACATTGCAGGTATGATCAGCAAAAACAAAAGAAAGCCTGTGTTAATTGCTCTGGAATACATCTTTAAAAGATACAATATTCAAAGATAAAAAGCACTTGAAACTATCTTAAATTCTATATGCAATATCATTTTACTATTGGCAATCTGATTTGAGAAGGATATTGTTTGGAATGATGCACGGTATTAGTAGCAATAACAGATTCCTTTTCATCATAATTCGTTCCACCTGTATTTAAATTTCTGGCGAATCTCGGAAAATTACTGCTCGAAACTTCAATTCGAATGCTGTGTCCTTGCTCAAAGAAATTACTTGTCGCCAATGGTGTCAAGTTTATTTCATACACCTTGTCTTTTTCCATAAATACTTCCTTATCATAACCTTCTCTGTAACGAACGCGTTGTATGGTTTCATCAAGATTAAATGCCCGTCCATCTGGGTATACATCAATTAGTTTTATCGTGAAATCGGTGTCTTTTGCATCAGATGAAATATATAGCGTACTTTCAATAAATCCAGTAACTTCCATACCTTCTTCCAATGGTTCTGTGGTGTAAACTAGAATATCTTTTCTTGTCTCCATGGCTTGTTGATCGTAGGCTCCTCCTTTTACCGCATTCCCTGTACAACAAACATTCCCTCCATAAGAGTTCACAGGATTCATAGGATCGTATTTAAAAACATCGGGTGCATTTTCACTATTAGGTTCTTTTATGCTAAGACTTCCATCGCCATATAAACTATTTGCTTTACCTCCACTGGTCAAATAAAAGGTCTTCAATTTTGAACTTTCCGGAGGCCAGGTTTCCGCGGACTGCCAAACATTACTTCCCATAGTGTAATATTGAACTCTTGGCGTACTGTCCTTAAAATTATTATTTTCTCCTTTTAGCCAAAGATCAAACCAGGAATATATTTGCTCGCTATAATTGAGTCTTGCATCCCCCAGATTTCGTTCGCCTACTATTGTATTCTCGGTAGCCCTGGTATACCTACAGTGTAAAGTTGGTGCGATCACCAAATACTGATTATCCCTGACAAATTCTTCCTTGCTTTTGTTTCTGACATGATTATATAATGCGAGATTGGGGCTTATAGACACGTCATACCAAGAGGCAAACCAAAAGCTTGGCACCCCTATTTCCATATCGTCGTGGTAGAGCCCACCTTTATACCAATCTTCATGATTGGGATTACGCCTCACCATTTTGTCAAAAACCTCTCGTTTCCCCTGAACATTCTGTATAATATCTTGAATAGGTAAATGAGCTAAAGCTTCGGACATATCTACCGGAGGATTTTCTGGTGCCAAATCATAGAATCTGGAAATTCGGATAAGATCTTCCTGACTGGCTCCTTGAGGGACTCGGGGTTTATACTTGTCGTGCTCTACGCTATATAACCAGGCAAAAAATAGCAATTGCTCCGCACCACCTCTGTACCAATTACCCTGTTCATAATAGTTCCCGACTCTTCCTACTCCTGCTCCAAAACTTTGAGGTACCATAGCCGCATGAGCAGGATGATCTAAAGCTGCAACAGCCATCTGCCATTCTGCAGTGGATGAGCATCCAAGCGTTCCAATCTTGCCATTAGACCAAGATTGATCCTTCATCCAGCTAAAAGCGTCATAACCATCAGTTAATGGAAGACCTAATATATCCCATTCACCTTCTGAATAATATCTTCCACGCTCATTTTGTACTACATAAGCATAACCTTTTTGTACAACTTCGTAAGCTTTTTGAGCTGTTCTGGTCTTTTGCTCACCATCGCCCCAGGAATTAAAATTATACGGTGTTCTTGAGAATATGATAGGTACTTTTTTATCAGTTTTGGGTCTGTAAATATCTGTTGCTAATCGTATTCCATCGCGCATTGGCATCATTACTTTCTGATCAATTATTGCAATTTCTTTGAGTTTTTCAAATATATCATCCTGTGCGTAGGTCTGAAACACGCCAAAAGAAAAGTTGATTATAAATATTAGAAAAGTGCCTAAAATGGTTCTCATTATGTTGGTTTTTTAAATAAATATTGAAGATCAAAAATAGGAAGATACATTATCTCTTTAACATGAAAAAACCAACCTGCGAATTACCCTGTGCAGTTTCTATTCTATACCAATAAGAGTCAGATGCCAGGGGTTTTCCGTTAAAATTACCATCCCAACCCTGATCCGGAAATAATTGCTTCAATAATTGACCATACCTATTAAAAATGTGTACTGTATTCACTTCAATTTCAGGAGTTGAGCTAACTATCCATTGGTCATTAAAACCGTCATTATTTGGAGTGAAAAACTTTGGTACAGGTAATTCCTCTGGTTTAATCTGAAATCCTGTTGTGGTAAATGTTTCCTCCTGGCAATTTTCCGCCAGATAATTTATGCTGTAAGGAATAATAGTAATAAAAATAGTGCTCGCCTCAGGAAGTGGCTGGTCAAAGCTGTAATTGGTCGTATTACCTAAATCAAGTGCATTCACCAAATCTGTTCCCCCTGAAGAAGTCCCTACTGAAAGAATATACCCCAGAATATTATTTACAGATTCCCATTCCAAATTAGAGTTCACACTTATGTTACTAGAACCATTTATTGGGTTTAATAAATTTGTGCATTCCGGAGGAACCGGCCCTTCCCCAGTTGTAAAAGAAATTGGTTGACAATTTGGAGCTGCTCCCAGATCATTATAGGGTGTAATACGAACAAAATACATCGTATTACCTTCAAAATCCGGGGGTTTATAATTAGTGCCGCTACCAACATCAAAGTTGTCAAGAATCTTAACGCCTCCTATGGACGATTTCTCAATGGTCATAAGGTAACCCGAGGCACTAAAATCTCTAATCCAGGTGATGTTTGCTGTAACCGAAACAAATTCTCCTCCGTCAACCGGATCTATTATTTCCGTACACATAGGCGGGTTATTTCCTCTGGTCCTAAAATTAACTTCGGAACAGGAAGGAGATTCTCCAGCACTATTATAAGGTATTATGGTAATATAAACTCGTTGGGAAAGTGGTAAATCTGCAGGAGGATCATAAGTAGTCACATTTCCTACATCTTCATTGCTTAAAATATCGCTCGCTCCCGTGCTTGTACCAATATTCAGGATATATCCTATGGCTTCTGACCTACCAGTCCAGCTTATATTTGTATCTGGTGGTACTCCATAAGAACCTGCAGCAGGAATGGATAAGGTAACACATCCGGGAATAGAACTGGCAAGTCCCGTTGTAAAGTTTTCCTCAACACAGTTTTGAGCATCGCCGTTATTGTTATTAGGAATTACTGTTATATAATAGACCGTACTAGGTAAAAGACTTGAGGTTGGTGTATAGGTTAGATTACTCCCCATGGATACGCCATTTAATATTTCTGTACCACCCGGACTGGTGCCAATAAAAAGGAAATATTGTGTGGCATTTGCTACAGCCAGCCATTGAATTTGGGTATTTACAGAAACCCCTGTTTCACCATTAGAAGGAGAAGTCAAACCCGTGCAAGCGGGAGGTGCCTGAGCTGATATACTGAATAGGAACCCGAAAAACACTAGAATCAATAGTATTTTAGGTGTCTTTTTTTTTATTTCTATTTTATATGGTACAATTTGATGATCCACCTTTAAAGATAGTAGAAATATTAAATATGATCCTTTATGACAGGTTGGTCTTAAAAAATTAGTAAAACTTTCAACCTTAAATTTTAACGTTTAAACTTTTCAAGGACTATTTAATAGGTCAAAGTAACTACATTAAAATTTTCGGTATTTTACAGCTCGCATCTTATTGGCGACCCTATTACCTTTAAATTTTTCCTTATCAGGATCCCAGTGAAGTGTTTCACCCAGGTCATAGGCAATATTTGCAATATTGCAAACACTAGCGGATCGATTCCCTGTTTCTACATTGCAGATAGGTTGGGTTCTATTTTTTATAGCATCCATCCAATCCTGATAATGATCTTTCTTTACTTTGTACAAACGTGTATCTGTATCTTTCAACTCCACATTCAGAATGTTTGCAGGATCTGTTTCAAGATAATTACGACTCACATCCATCTTACCTTCAGTACCAATAAATCGAACACCCCATCCACGATCAAAATCTTCATGGACGACTTCTATACCGTTTGCATAATACATCTTTAAACCACGTACGGCATTCTTATCAGTTGGTGGTACAAATTTCACAGGACCGGTCCTGTCCATTCCCAGAGCCCATTGTACAATATCAAACATATGTGCCCCCCAGTCGCATAATCCACCCCCTCCGGTCTCCTGATATAAGCGCCAATCCGGCCAAAAATCAACATCATTATTTGAAGGCGCAAGGCGGTGATTATAGCCCAGAAGAGGTGCCGGGCCACACCAATTATTCCAATTAACTTCCTCTGGCATAGGCTCTGATGTTAAATCGTAAGGCTTTGCGGGGTTACCCACATTTACCAAAATTTTCTGAATATCTCCTAAATAACCATTCCTTACCAGTTCGCAAGCTTTTCTAAAATTATCCCACGAGCGTTGCATACTTCCGGTCTGAACAATTTTGCCGGTCTTTTTAGCCCATTTTACCATCTCCGAACCCTCCTTTAGTGTATGAGTCAGAGGTTTTTCACAAAAAACATCTTTTCCTGCTTTCATGGCGTCAATAGATTGTAACGCATGCCAATGGTCAGGGGTCGCCACAACAACAGCATCTATTTCTGTTTGATCCAGAAGTTCTTTATATTCCAGATATGTATTAACGCCGTTATAATTTGACTGGCTACGATGTTCAGCATAAACCTTTTCAACATGATCCTTAAACCAGGCATTTTTAGTGGTCCAGACGTCACAGCTGGCTATAATTTGTGCATTTGTATTCTCAACAAATCGAGCGGCAAGTCCTCTACTCTGCTTGCCAAGACCAATAAACCCCAGATTAACCTTATCACTTGGAGCCACAAAACCTTTTCCTAACACATGGCGCGGTATTATTGAAATCGCCCCTAAAGTGAAGGCAGAATTTCTAATAAACTTTCTACGTGTGAGCTTTGATTTTTTGTTTTCCTTTTTGGCATTAGAACTTAGTTTTTTTCCTGTCATGACCGGTTCTTTTACTGTTAATGAATTAGGTGGATTTAACCATCAAATTACAAGAAAAATTTAAATATCTAATCATAAAACAACTATAATTACTGCTTTGTGAAGTATAAATTCGATTTTATTTTACGTTTTAATTTATTTGTTAAACCAGTAAGTTAGTTTTAGTGTGATTGACCAAATCCTGCCGTCAAATGGTGCCAAAAATTCATTGTTGGTGTAAACAAGGAACAAATCCGAAGCAGGTTTATAGCGCCATTGAAGCCTTGAGTTTAGATTAAAGTTTTTGGATTGTTCATTATATTGAAATAATGTGGCAAAAAATAGTTTATTGGTAAATGTAATATCTACTTCAGATCCTATTAACCAAAATTCTGTGGTATTCCATGGTTCAGGTAATTTGATGTTATTATAATTTATATTTGAGCTTAGACTAACATATGGTTGAAAACGATAGCCCAGTTCGCTTGTTATGCTTATTAATTTTCCGTCTTCATAGTAACCCCCGACTCTTCCGCCCGCAGAATATGTAAACATGCTTTGTGGTCTGGAATTATATTCAAATCTAAAGGCATTCCACCGATGTTTGGTTCCTGACGCCAGAGAATCTTTTCCAGTGCCTGTAGGATCAAAAGGTGCTAGTAATTCCACGTACTCATTGAGCCCTTCCAGACTAATATTGCTTCGGTTACGAAAGTTTATGAGGTATTGTAGTATATTCTGATGATCTGTCTCCTTAATTTTCTCATCAAAATAATAATTTAATTGTCCAACAGGACCATGGCTCACAACCGGACCTGCTTTGGGGAAAAATAAATGGCCTAAAAATGTTTTGAAATTAAAATATCCCTTTCTGGGTACAAAGCCAACTTCTGCAGTGTATGTACTATCCACATATTCTTCTTTAATGCCCCAATTCCATTTTCTACTATTGTATTCAATATTGGCAGCTTGCGTAATGCCGTTTCCCTGTTTATCAGGTGTAAATGATTTGAATAAAAAGGCTTTTCCATTCCATAGGTTATCCGGTGAGGCCAAATTATATTCCAATCCAAAATTCCGATTGAATTTTGGATACATTGTACGCAGGGAGTCACTATCCTGTGGATAATTAGTTGACTGCTTATTTACAAAAAGTAGCCCGATGGTAGATCTACTAAACACTTGTCGCTGCAGGCTAATAACACCAAAATTTTGACTTGGAAGTCCTGTTGCTTGGTCTTTGGCTGTTTGAATATCCATGACTCCTAAACGCCATTTTTCACCAAGGTTGCCACTAAGTCTTAATCCTGCATTAATTGGAATACCAAGTCCAATTCGTCTCGAAAAGAAAGGCCTGTTCGCTTCATAACCGAAGTTGGCAAACAAATCGGCGTTTTCAAGGAAGAATTGTCTTCTTTCCGGAAAAAAAAGTTCAAATCTATCAAGATTTGTAATCTGCCGGTCTACTTCAACTTGAGAAAAATCCGGATTTATCGTCAGGTCCAGGTTTAGTGAGGACGACAGACTAATTTTAATATCCCCACCAACTTTAGTCTCATAATCTGTATTTTCATCTAAATCATAAGTCGTTTGCCCCAATGCATATGGGATTAATGAAAAGTTGAAACGCGGTGTGGGAGGAGCTTCATCCCAAACTAATACTCCGGCATATGCCAGTGAAGATGTAGGAAATTGTCTTGGTATCGGTGTCCAGCTAGATTTTTCGCTGGATGCCAAACGTAGTCTGCTAAAATTAATGCCCCATTCTTTAACCCCGTCTTCATACCTAATGGATTTAAAAGGAAGAGACATTTCAAATACCCATTTTTCCTCATCATGAGATACTTCCGAAATCCATTTGCTATCCCAATTGAGATCTACACTGCCACCAGCAAACATGGTGCCATCCCACTGGGCACCAACAGCATTTGAACCAAATGTAAACCCGGTGGTTTGGTTATTAAATGGATCTAAGAATAATAAGAAATTG
This sequence comes from uncultured Eudoraea sp., assembly GCA_964536335.1. Lineage (GTDB taxonomy): Bacteria > Bacteroidota > Bacteroidia > Flavobacteriales > Flavobacteriaceae > Eudoraea. The sequence goes on from CAZHWD010000161.1 coordinate 38,333, forward strand.
TCATTCTCATTGAAGGAAAAATCTCGACGCATAGATTTCACATAATAACGCCCAGGAACACTGTTATAAAAAGTTGCGATTAAATAAATATTGTCGTCATCATAGGTCATGCGAATTTCGGACTTATCCGTTGCCTTATCAGTATCCATTGGCGTTACCATAAAAAACCCTTCGGCAACATCAGTTTCTTTCCAGGCCTCATCATCGGCAAGGCCATCAATTTTTACAGGTAAATTGGTTTTTCGAATGTTTAAGCGAAAATTTTCGTTCTTTTTTTGGGCGTTAAGTTGTAGTAGTAACGTTAAGAGAACTAAAGTAAAAGGAAACTTTTTCATACTACTTTTCTAATGAATCCACCTGAATTCTTAAAGACCTAACACAACCTTTATTTAGAGTATCAGTTAAATGAAACTTAGAATCCTAGTTTGGTTATTCTAAAATTATGATAAAGTACATCAAAAATTGCAAAAGAACCAGAAATTTAACCGGCATTAAGACAGTAAAAAAGCCCCGCAAAGAGGGGCCTGATAAAAAAGTGAAATATTAATATTTTTTAAGTCTCCAATTCCTTAAGAATATTTTCTGCAGAATTAGTTATGTTCTTGTAGCACCTATAACCCCATCTTGCAAAAAAGAACAAAAAAATTGCCATTATTGGTAAGTAAATGAGCCAGATGCTGCTTTGCAGAAAAAGATCCTTATTATTCATGATTTTACTAAATACGGGCAGGCATGTAAACATTAAGACAAAACTCAAATATATACTAACTCTTTGCATAAGTAATAATTGATTCTTTGCCTTAGTATAACCTACAATAGTTTCTTTAAAACTATTTTTTACAATATTCATGCGCTTAATTTTTCCTAATAATCCCAATGTAATAATGGGTAAAATTATTAAGAAAGCAACGGTAAATATCCCGCATGCAAGAAGATACCAGGTGTCTAACTTATTCATGTTAACCAAAAAATAAATGGCCATAAGGAAACATATTACTGCTCCGATTGATTCATAAAATGTGATCTTATCAAACTTTGTCCTATATCTTTCCTGTGTCATCTTCATAATTAGTTCATTGGTTAGTTTTTTTTGCTGTACTAACTGATCACTCATTTCTGACCAAATTGATTGGATTTCTTCTAAGTCCATAACTTATTTTTTCAATATTCTTGATTTTAATTTTTGCTTAATCCTTGAAATTCGGGTTCCAACATTAGTTTCACTTAATCCCGTAATTTCGGCAATCTCATCGTACTTTTTACCTTCCAATAAAAGAAGTATTAAACCTTTTTCAAGTATGTTCAACTGATGAATATGTTTATAAACCATTTTCAAGCGGTTTTCAAATTCTGTATCATAATTTTCCGTTTGTTTAAGGACAACCTGATCTATGCCACTTGTATTAGAGTGTTTTTTGCTTTTCTTTAATTGACTAATTGCGGTATTTAAAGCGATACGATACATCCAGGTACTAATTTTAGATTCATTTCGAAAAGAATCAAAGGACTTCCACAATTGATAGACAATTTCCTGATATAAATCTTTTTGATCCTGTCCGTTTTGTGTGTAGATCGTGGTGATTTTAAAAATAACACCTTCATTTTCCTTGATTATCCTGGTAAATGATTCTTCTTTACCCATATTTTCACAACTTCTGTTTAATTAGTTGACTTATCCCTAAAAAAATCACACTTTCCTTAAAATATTTATAGAGATCAGGAAAATTGCCACTTTATGAATATGTATCAAAATTGGTATTTCCCATAAAAGTAGGGTAAGGAGTTTATTAGTAAATAACTAATAAAGCCTACATAGTATATCATCACCAGAAAACCGTATAGATTAATTGTCGAACAAACTTTGATCCAGTCCGGGTAGTAATTTTAAAGCATTTTTATAATATACTTTTCTCAATACCTCGTCCGGGAGATCTAACCCATACATAGCCCAGAATGCGTGATACTTTTTGTAGTATTGAAAGTATTCATCAGCGGTTTCCAAAACCCTGAAATAGGTTGGAAATTCCTTCGGATTCCAACTGTCTTTACCAAATAGTATACGATCCTGATGGGCGATAAAGAATTTTCGAGCAGTTCTAGGTTGCCTGCCAAGTTCCGCTATGATAGCGCCAATGCCCACATACATATTTGGCATTTGCTTCAAAAGTTCGGCTAGTTTTTCTAAATTATTTGCATACCATCCCATATGTGCATTAATAAATTTAGTTTGCGGATGTCTCTTAATCATATTGTGCTGTTCCCCAATTATTTGTTCCCATGGAGCGGGATTATCTGCTGACCGTTTCCTTCGTGGTCTGGTTTTTAATTCTAACCAACGCTCGTTATCACTATCAATTGGATCCCAGAACGACTTTGGATCTGCGGCATGAATTAGAACCGGAATACCTAATTCCCCGCATTTTGCCCAAATAGGATCTAATCGACGGTCATCAATTGCTATACGTTCCCCACTAATATCCTTATTTCTAAGCCCCAGGCTTTTATATATTTTTAGTCCACTAGCACCGTTTTTTACATCCTGTTCTAAATTATTCACTGCATTTTCCGCCCAATCAACATTTCCAACTCCTTCGAAATTTACGTTGGCAAAGACTACAAACCTATTTGGGTAATTTTGATTTATATTATTCATCATATTTTTGAGACCTTCGCCCGATCCCCCACTTAGATTAACCATTACGGCCATATTTAAGTCATCCATATCAGTGATTAATTGTGATAAGTCTTGTGTAGCCATTTTAAACTGATGACTATGAATATCAATAAATGTATACTTTGCTTTCTCTATTATATTTTCAGTAACCACCAGTGTGGATTTCGGATTGTACTCTTCAAATCTCATCTCCTGGGCATTTGCCTGATATAAAAAAGTTAAAAGAAATAAAGGAAGAAGATGGTTTTTAACAGTGGTCATATATATGTTTTTTTGATATTCGAAAAATACTATAAATCTATGATGTCTATGCTTGAATTATTACATAAAAGCAATCTTATACAATTACTCCTGGTTATTGGACAATTTTAGAAGCTTATTATAATCTTCTAAAGTATCTACATCAAAAACTTTTCCTAAAGGATTCAAAACAAATACTTTATCTACACTTTTATTAAGTATATGTTGAGCACCATTATCGCCATCCAATTTCTGTAAATCAGTAAAGTAAGTTCGTTTAAAAAGAGCCGGTACGCCAATTTTATCCCCATATCTGGTACCAATAAGCTCAATTTTTCTATTGTCATGCATATTTATCATTTCATCAATATATTCAGTATCTATTAAAGCCTGATCCGCAAGAAGAACAAGTACTGCGTCGGCGTCATTGTTATGATCCAACAAATAGTTAACTCCACATGATATTGAGGTTCCCATGCCAAGTTTCCACTCCGTATTTTCAAGAAAAATTACATTGTTCGTTTTGGTTTTGATAGTTTCTTTTATTAGCCGGGCATTAGAACCAAGGACTACTATTACCTGATTGGCCTTTGATAATTTGGCTATTTTAATAGTATGCTCCAGAAGAGTTGAATCTTTCCAAGGTAAGAGCTGTTTAATTTTTCCCATTCTACTGGAAGATCCTGCGGCAAGAATTAATATAGTTACTTTAGAATTCATCAATTATGTATTGTACCCAATTTATTCCTTAAAAGCATGGGTTCCTTTTTGCGAATTACTACAAGGATTTCAGCTATTATAGAGACGGCTATTTCCTGAGGAGTTTCTGCGCCAATATTTATCCCGGCTGGTCCATAAATAGATTCAAAAAAATCATCTGTAATATCCAAGTTGTATTCCATAAGTTCATTTAATAGTTTTTCTCTTCGGGATGAAGGCCCCAATAATCCCAGATAAATTGGCGTTACTCCCCGTAGACCAACCAAATACTTAAGATCTTTTACATAACTGTGAGTCATCAATACAACTCCAGTCTGATTATCTATTATTTGCGGTTGAAATTCTTCTGGTAATTGTGCAAGAAATTGCTGAGCTCCGGGAAAATCCGCAATACTCTTTTCTTCGGTTGGCGATGCTATCAAGGATACCTCCCATCCTGTCATTGCAGCATATGAACATAATTGAACCGCATCATGTTCTGAACCAATTATTACCAATTGAAAACAAGGAGTCAGTTTTTGCTGAAATACCTCGACCCCTTTTTTAGTTATGAAATCGGGCCTCAGCGTTAAGGTGCTGCTATCAACTTTGAGAAGACTGCCTAATTCTTCACTGCTACTTTCCTGTCTTTTAAAATATGATACAAGCTCAAAGCTTTTCCGTTCTTTAACCGACTGCCAAAAAGTTTTTAAAGTGGTCTCATTTGGATTAAATGGTTCTAAAAGAATATACAAAATACCTTCACACCCTAAACGATAACGCCCATCATAGGTCATCACTTTTGGTATTCCGTTGCTAAACACGCTTTCGGCCTGTCTTTGTACTTCTTTCTCCACACAACCGCCACTGACTGCGCCAATCATTTTTCCGTTATCGAGCAGTAGCATTCGTACACCAGGACGTCGATAAGAAGATCCTTCCAACGCTACAACAGTTGCCAGAACTGCTCTGCTTCCAGATTTTTTATACGCTTGATACGCAGTGAATATATTTTTTAATTCATGAGTCATTTAAATAAGGCTTCTTGTACTTAAAAAAGATACTTTCTCATCTATGGCATATGGTACTTCCCTGGGAGTTAATTTTATAAATCCATCAGATCTGGATAAACTTGTAAGGTCACCAGAATTATTATCCTTTACTAAATTGGCTCTTAACAAACCATTTACCCATCTGGTTTTCACCCCTAGAAAACGGGTCATACTACCTTCAATAGCTATACCTTCCTCCAAAAAAACTTCAATTTTAGGAATGGGTAATCCCAATGATTTTTGTAGCCAATGTTTAAAATAAATATGATAATTGGCGAATGTTGATATCGGGTTTCCGGGGAAAGAAAATATTAATGAATTGGTATCTCTATAGACTCCAAACCAGAAGGGTTTACCAGGACGTTGTAATACGCCGTGGAATATTTTCTCTACACCTAATTCCTCAAGCACTTTAGGAATAAAATCAAATTTCCCTTTAGATACACCACCACTCAGTAACAAAACATCCATTTCCTGGATGACATATGATAATTTTTGTCTTATCATGTCCTTGTCGTCCGATAGATGCAAGAGTAAAGGTTCTATACGCTCTTCGTTTAATGCTGCAAACAAGGTATAAGAATTTGATTTTCTTATTTGATGGGGCAAAGGATGGTCTTCTACTTCAACCAGTTCATTACCTGTGGAAATAACGGCGATACTGGGTAGTTTTTTAACTTCAACAATAGATTTCCCAACTGCCGCTAAAACGCCAACTTCGGCAGCTGTTATTTTTGTGTCTTTATTTATAACCAACTCTCCTTTTTTCCTATCACTTCCTTTATCATGAATGTTTTGCCCTCTTTGAGCATTCTTATTGAGATTGGCTATTCCGTGTTCAATAGTAACATCCTCATACATGACAACAGTATCGGCTTCATAAGGGACAACGGCCCCGGTCATGATTTCTACACAATGGTCTTCTTCCAAAAATTTATATGTGCGTTGGCCCGCTGCGACTATTGCTTTTATGTCAAATGCCACTCTACCGTTCTCAATAGCGTTATAATTTATCGCTATTCCATCTTTAGTAGCACGATCAAATGGGGGAAAATCCCTATCAGCGTATATATCATCTGCCAAAACTCTGCCTATAGCTTTTTTTATGGACACTGTTTCGGTTCCATAATTTTGACTATGGTCTAAAACAAGATTATATGCTTCTGCAAAAGAGATCATAGAATATCGTAAAAGTGTTTTGCACAAATACACTTCTTAAAGCTGAACGAAACAATAAGGAAGTTCACAACTAAATATGTAATGCGTTATACTGGTTTATTCCACCCAAGATATTATAAATAACGGTTTTACTATTAACTTTTAGTAACTTTTGTTGTGCAATTTTACTTCTAATACCGGATTGGCAAATAATATATATGGGATTTGTAAAATCTAGTTCGTGTTTACGAGTTTCTATTTGCTCTATTGGAATATTCATCGAATTTACCAGATGATTTTGCTCATACTCCTCTTTAGATCTGACATCTATGAGTTGTATAGGAACTTTACTTTCCATTAGATGATGAAATTCATTTACAGAAATGGAATAAGTTATTTCGCATTCATCATCAAAATAATAATTACCAAGAACTTTAATTTTTTTGTTTTCAAGAATAAGTGGAAACTTCACTTTGAGAAATGATTGATCCAAACCATTGTAAAGAAGTAATAGGCCCGACAATACTTTCTCTTTCCTTGTAATTATTTTAACAACTTCCAAAGCTTGTAAACTACCCACAATACCGGGAATAACACCAAGAACACCGTTTATATTACAATCGGGAATCTCATCTTTAGATGGCATCATGGGAAATAGGCATCTGTAAGTTGGCCCTTGTTGGTAATTGAAAACGCTTAATTGAGCCTCAAATCCGTGAAGTGCTCCATAAACAAAAGGCTTGTCAAGGATAACACAGGCGTCATTAATTAGATATCGGGTTGGGAAATTATCTGTTGCATCTACAATAACATCATAATCAGCTAGAATAGCCAAAGCATTATCGCGCGTCAGAAAGGTATCATGCCCTATTAATATGGTACCAGAATTTTGCGATTTTAATTGCTCTAAAACTACTTCAAGTTTCGATTTTCCAATATCTTTTTCACAATAGATCACCTGTCTTTGTAAGTTGGTAATCTCTACCTTATCACCTTCTACAATTCCAAGGGTTCCAATTCCCATTGCATTTAAATATTGTAGTACAGGAATGCCAAGACCACCTGCGCCTACTACCAAAACACGCGATTTTAGTAATAAATCCTGCGATTTTTGCCCAAAATCTTTAAGCGAAGTTTGACGTATGTAGCGATTTGAATTCAAATGGAATCTAATTTGGAAATTACTTCTTTATAGTCTTCCTCTGAGTTTGCATTCATTAAAACAATATCATCCTCGGGAAAGACCAATTTAATCTCAGAATTAATTAAAAATTTCCGTGGACAACTGCTAGCTGCATGCTCTAAATAATTTATCGAATTGGCTAATCCGCGGGGTTCCCATATTGCAGCTAACGGTTCAGGTAAACTGCTTATCCTGGTGGCAAATGCAGTTGCATCTTTTGTTATATCTCTTGCATTAATTAATTGATTTATTGCATTAAGATCTATTAAAGGTAGATCGCATGCCAATACAAACCATGCAACTTCAGGATAGACAGAATGTGCACTTAACAATCCGTTAAAAGGACCTTTATACTCATCCTTGTCAATTATTGATGCTATATCCTTAGTAATTTCTGAGGCTTGCTCTTTTCGAATACTTAAAAATGTTTTATCGCAAACCCGGGATAGCAAATTATAGATGTGCTCTCTCTGAGGCAGATCATGATATTGTATTATACCTTTATCCTGCCCCATCCGGGTACTTCTCCCTCCAGAAAGTACCAGCCCATATAATTTTTTTTGTGAGTTTCTATCTTCGATTTTAATCTTTCTTTAGAATTACTGATATAAGCTAAGTTGTTTAGTCATTTTGTATTAACCACCAATGGAGGTCATGGAATTATCAAATACTCCTTTGTGTTCCTTCTGTGCTTCGAAGCCAGTAATTGCCCTGCTACCAATGACACTTTGTATTGCCCGTTTAATATTGTTTTCGGAAGAATTATCTCGTATTATTTCTCTGAGATTAATTTTCGGAGGGCCATATAAACAGGTAATAACATCTCCCAAAGCGGTTATTCTCAGCCTATTACAACTACCGCAAAAAGTTCTGCTAAATGAAGGAATAATCCCAACATTACCTTTATGACCCGCTATCTTATAATTAATTGAGGTTGAAGTTTTTGGGGAGGGTATTAATTGGATGGAGGGATATGTATTACTTATATGAGATAAGATAGTTTTGTAGTCCCATTTTATAGTATTAAATTTTTTAGATCCACCATTAAATGGCATTTCCTCCAGGAATCGTACACTTACCGGGTAATGCTTTTGTAATTCCAAAATTGGAATTATGTCCTGTACATTCTGATTATCAAGTACAATAAAATTAATTCGGACATTAAACCCTTCTGTTATAAGCCTTATAAGGTTATTATGAACTATATCGTATTGATCACGGCGCGTTATACGTTCAAAGGTATCCCTGTTAATAGCGTCCATACTTACATTAACATCCTTAATACCCAGTTCTTTTAGTTCATCAATATAAGGGCCAATCAATGTAGCATTTGTGGTAATTGAAAGTTCTTTAAGACCCGCATTATTTTTAAGGTTTCTGAGTAGGACCATTAAATCTTTTCTAACAAAAGGTTCTCCGCCAGTTATCCGAATTTTATCAATACCCATTTCAACAAGTATTTGGCCAATTTTTGAAAGCTCTTCGGTGGTCAATAGTTTGTCTTTCTTGGCAAAGTCTATCCCCTCCGATGGCATACAATAATTGCATCGCAGGTTGCAACGGTCAGTTACAGCCAGGCGCAGGTAATTTATTTTTCTTTTGTGATTGTCTATCAGCATTTAAAATACCATATTTGGTTTAACTCATTTCATTGACACTAACCCCCGCTTACCGGTGGAATCAATGCAATTTCATCAAAACTATTTATTGCAAAATCATCAGTTGCATAATTGTTATTTACAGCTACTGCCAAAGAACTAAGCTTATTTAGCTCAGGAAATGCTCTGCCAAGATAGGATTTTAATTCTCCAACAGTGTTCAACTTTGCAGATTTCACAACAGGCATTGATAAGGTTGAACTACCAACAATATCTTTGGTTATACCAAATAATAATATCGTCATATTAACCAATTATTTCCTTTTCCGGGCCTTTAAGTAGTTCCGGATATTTACTAAAGGGTTGTTTATACAATCTTTTTCCCGTTGCTGCCTTAAAAGCATTTGCAATTGCCCCACCTGCAGGTGGCAGAGTTGGTTCCCCAAGTCCGGTTGGAGAGAACTCGTTCTTCATAAGATGAGTTTCCACTATAGGTGCATCTTTCATTCGAATCAGTCGATATTTGTCAAAATTGGTAGCCTGTGGTACTCCGTTCTGAAATGTAAAATCACCATACATTGAATGGCCAATACCATCAATTACTCCTCCTTCAATTTGATTCATTGCCCCCAAGGGGTTTATAACAATTCCACAATCTACAACACAGGTTATTTTTTTGACTACGGGAGTTCCATTCTCCAATACTACATCGGCTACTTCTGCAACGTGACTGTTATGACAGTAATAATTAACAAATCCCTGATAGACCCCTTCAGGTTTTGTTCCCCAACCAGATTTTTCAACTGCTGTCTTAATTACCTTTTCCATTCGTTCAGGGGAATACTGAATGCGTTCATCGGTGGTTCCTTTAACTTTCTGTAATAAGTCTAATCTGAGTTGTATCTTATCTACTTCCATCATCTCCGCTAATTCATCAAAGAAACTTTGCTCGGCAAAGGCAAGGAAATTGGTATAAGGTGCTCTCCAGGCTCCAGTGGTAATATTACTCTGATATTTGGCTACATCAACCTGGTAATTTTCAATTGCCCCAGCCGGAAAAAAGTTGGGTATTAAGCCATACATATTAGAATTAATAGCCGCCTCTTTTAAATGATATCCTGTTACTTTTCCATCTTTAACAGCTGCTTTAATTCTATATTTTATTGCGGGTCTGTATATACCATCAGCCATGTCATCCTCGCGTGAAAATACAACCTTTACCGGTTTTTTAGCAAGATTTGAAATCTCTGCGGCTTCTACTGCAAAATCACCGTATAATCTTCTCCCGAAACCACCACCCATCCTTGTCATCTCTAAATGGACGTCCTTAAAATCTCGTTCTAATAATTCTGCGATATGTTTAGCGGTTCCTTCCGGTGTTTGAATAGGTCCTACTAAATGAATCTTTTCTGCAGTTACATTGGCATAAAAGTTCATTGGTTCCAGGCAGTTGTGCGGCAGGAAAGGAGATTCATAGGTTCTTTCCAGAACCTTATCCGCTTGTGCAAAAGCCTTTTTAACATTGCCGTCTGCACGAAGTGTTTCAAATTTGTTACCATCTAATAATCCCAACATCAATTTATCGTGATCTTCAGTGCTTTCCAATTTTGAATCTGCTTTCCATTCTGCCTTTAAAGCTTTTTTACCCTTCATTGCGGACCAGGTATCTTTTGCCAAAACGGCTATTTTATCACCAAACTTGAGCACTTCTATTACCCCATCTACTGCCTTAGTAGCCGAATCATCATAAGACTCCAGTTTTTGTCCAAATGCCGGAGGACGCATGACAGAGGCAATGACCATGCCTTCTGATTTATAATCTACCCCAAAAAGAGGCTCACCTGTAATTATTTTATCTATATCAACATTAGAGGCATCTTTTCCGATTATCTTATAGTCTTTTACATCCTTAAGAGTAACTTCTTCTGGTATTTCAAGAGCAGCGGCTTCATTAACAACTTCTCCATAACCCAATTTTTCTCCGGCAGCATTGCTAATTACACCTTCATTAGTGGTACATTCAGATGGATTAACCCCCCATCTGGCTGCGGCAGCATTAACAAGCATTTGTCTTGCGGCAGCCCCTGTTTCTCTTAAGGGATCCCATCCAAATCGAATAGACTGACTACCTCCGGCTACCTGTCTCGTGTAATTATTGGTATCCAAAATACCCTGCTTTACATAGACATCCTTCCATGCCACATCTAATTCCTCAGCAATAATCATAGGCATGGAGGTTTTTACGCCTTGCCCTATTTCAGGATTAGGTGAAAATATTGTTACCGCGCCATTATCTGCTATTTGAATAAAAGCGTTAAAATCATTGTAGTTTAGATTGGCCAAATCTATTGGTGGTTTGACATTTGGCTTACAGGCATTAAATAAGTTAAAACCAATTAATAATCCACCTCCTGCCATGGAGCTGGTTTTCATAAAGGATCTTCTGCTAAATGTTATTGATGTTTTTTCTGTAGACATTCTGACTATTTTTTCTGGTTCACTATGCCAACTTGTTTGCGGCTATTTCAACTGCTTTATAAATTCTTGTATAAGAAGCACATCTGCATATATTACCCTGCATGGCATCTTTAATCTCATTTTCTGTTGGATTCGGATTATTTTTAAGAAATGCTGAGGCGGTCATAATCTGGCCGGCCTGGCAATAACCACATTGTGGAACATCCACTTCTTTCCATGCCTCCTGAACAGGATGTGTACCATCCTCAGAGAGTCCTTCTATGGTAGTTATAGATTTTCCTTCTACTTGAGCCATTGTCAAAGCGCAACTTCTGACGGCTATTCCATCAAGATGAATTGTACATGAACCACAAAGTGCAATACCGCAACCATATTTTGTTCCTACTAAGTTTAAATGATCGCGTAAAACCCATAGTAACGGGGTGTCTTCGCTAACTTCTATCGACCTCGATTCACCATTAATATTTAGTTGATACATTGGCATGTGTATGTTGTTTTAAAGAGTTATCAGAATTCTTCTTAAAGTTATCAAAATTATAGGTATTTGACACCCATTTAACAAATTGTTAAATGTTAAATGTTTAAAGTTTATTTTGCCATTGCCATTTTATCCTTCAATTCTCTTCAGTTCAACAAGGCATTACTTTATTACTAGCTAATTTCAGAACGGGCAGCGGTGATAATAAAATTATATTCCCAGTCGAGCAACAAAATTTTTATATATGTTTTAACAAGATTTAACAAAGATTTTAAATCCTCTCATAATTTTAAATAAAATTGGTCGTTGTGCTGTTGGAACAACAAAACTTATGAAAATGAAAACTTATCTGAAGCTTCTCGGCCTACATTTTGCTTTTATCCTATTTTTTTCATGCGGAAACGCAGATGATGATGTAAATTTTGACATCAATCAGGCTGGTTCACTTGGTTTGGGTAATCCTGTTGATGATTGTCTTGACCTCGGTGAAAGCGATCTTGTATTATCTATTCAGGATCAATTTACCACCTTACCTGGCAAAGTGTCTATTTTTTTTAAAGTCTCCGACAATATTGGTAACCCCGTACCGGGTATTACAGCTGAACAATTTACCATTTATGAGCAAGGGAGAAATGACGAATGTTTTAATACCATATCTGCCTCAGAGTCTTTTGCACGTATTTCACCTAATTCGCAAATTTTCAATAATAACACTTTACTGGTTTTAGACCTTAGCAATAGCGTGCTTAGCAGCAGTTTAGATGAACTAAAATCTGCCACAACTAGTTTTATAAATAATGTTATGCCAGCGCAGGATGAAGACTCATTTAAAATGGCTGTTTATTGGTTTGATGGGGAAGATGAACTGCATTTATTGAATCCCTTAACTGCATCTAAGGATGAGCTAATAGCTGCAATAGCGAGTATAACAAATACTATTAGTAATGACCCATCAACAGATTTATACGGAGCAGTTATTAAGTCTACTAGCATCGCCTCCGAACTTCTTAACGATAGTACAAATAATGGTATTATTGGTGCTACTTCAGTGGTGGTTTTTACTGATGGCACAGACCAGGCTTCTCGATATTCTGAAGAGGAAGCCCTCAAAAAAGTAAATGAAGCTAATAGTAATATTTCTTTTTTTGCAATTGGCTTAGGATCTGAAATAGATACTGAAATACTAATGAAAATAGGTAAAACTTCTAGTGTTTTTGCTGGTAACAAAGAAGAACTTGAAACAACTTTTAATGATATCTCATCAAGAGTCACTGAACAGGCAAATAGTTTTTATCTCTTTGAATATTGCACCCCAAAACGAGATGGTAGTGGGGAAAACAATCTGGCTATTCAAGTAAATAGTGGCAATCTGAAAGGGGCTGTACAAACCAAATTCGACGCTACAGGATTTACGGGAGGATGCCAATAAACAACTAATAAAATAAAATACTCAAAGGGGTGCTAAATGGCGCCTCTTTTTTTTTGGCTTGTCAAAATAATATATTTTAAAGTAGGGTTTTTGTAATCCTACTTGTTTTATAAGTAACATCACCAATTAACTATTGCAACTTAAATATCATGCTAAAAATTAAAAAAAATGTTTAACGCTAAAAAAAGAAATCATGCATATAATAAATGAAATTATCCGTCAGAGTGCAATAGGAACATTGTCTAAATGGTATCAGAGCGCCATACTTTTAGTATTTTCATCAATAGTAGTTATATTGTTTACTATGTTGGTTGTATTGATTGCAAATGCCTCCCATCTTACAACTAATTTTAGTTACCTATTCAACGGAAACATATAGTCCTATTATTACATAAAATCCAGGTTTAATTTTTCGGACCTAAGAAATAAGGAGTTATTCTATTTATAGATCATTGCATTTACAAAATCGCTATTACCCGTATCTAAATCTATTAAAAACCCATTGATCACTGCTTTTTCAATTTTCTGATCTTTGATAAGGAGAAAAGTAGGATTTTTACCAACTGAGAGATTAAATTTTGGAACTTTGTAGGTTGTTGAAATAAGATGTAAAGGAATTGGTGATTTTTTCATTTCTTTTCCAAGTTGTTCTATCCTAATATAAGTATAACCGGATTTTAGTAATTCTATGGGGTTAAACTTATTCAGGTCCTTAACTGAAGTTACCGTCTTTGGATATACCTTTCCAGGTTTAAGTATATAGTCTGCGGCATTAAAAGTCTTATAACCATAATAGGTCGAAAGATCACCCTGATCTATTATTCGGCTGCTATACCAAAAATCGTCATGGCCCTTCATATCAACTTCTGGTCTTTGAATACCCAAATCAAGAATATATTCTGAGCCCATCAATTCATAACTTACTTGTTCTATTTTCAAATCAAAAAGTTTACGATCATTTTCCGGTATTTTTTCATAATCCTCAAGGGCAATATCTTTATAATTACCTTTTGCTACAGTATAAATTGCCGATAGAATAGAGACGTAATTCAACTTTCTTATTTCCTGTTTTTCAACATCTCCCGTATAGCCGCCTGATTCAATTAAAATTGTGCTTGTCCCCCACTTCTGAATATTATCTCCAAAAGCTCTTGGTTCAAAATCGTCGTTATATCTACCAACCTGTCCCGGTGCATATTTCTGAATAATATTATTCATATAAACAATTACTTTCATAGCATTACTCCTTACCTCATTTATATCTTTCTCATAATTATAGGCCGGTGCCAGATATGATATAGTAGCCGGTTTTTTAGTGCGTTCGGCATTATAATAAATACTCTGGTCATGAAGATTAAATCCGAAGTTGGCACTTAGACTATCCCGAACTTGTTTAAGGGTTTTGCTTTCAGGAGATTGGAGTCTAAGGGCATCCCGGTTTATATCTATCCCAAGGGTATTTCTTCTTTGAAAGACTTCCGCGCCATCCGGATTAAGCATTGGCAAAAAGTGAAGTCTTAGGTTTGTTAATATCTCTTCTTTTTCATCTTTAAAATCATCACTGTCCAAAAAGTTTAAAATATCAAATATGGCTTGGGTTGCTGTTGGTTCATTACCGTGCATTTGTGACCATAAAAATACATCCGTTTCACCTCTGCCAATACTGATTAGAGATAGTGTTCTGCCTTCAATTGAGCTTCCAACAGTAGTAACATCAAATTTGGGATTATTCTGGTACTTTATTACTAGTGGTACTAGCTCATGATGTTTAATGCGCCTTTTGTCTAGAGTTGTTTCTTTATAAGAATCATATGTTTCATATAGGGAATTTGTTATATCCACTGGCTGAGCATATAGCTGAATAGTCATTATAATGAGAAGAGTGGTATTTAAATATTTAATTGTCATTATTTTCTGGGTTTTTCGGTACTGGTTTAAAATTAAGATTTTTAGTTGCTTTACGTACTTTTTCCAGAAAATCTTTACCCGGATCTGTTTTTACTGTCCTATAGGTTTCGTCTTTCTCCAGCCATAGAGGATGGCCTACAAAATTTGTATACTCATAGTGTCCAATTAAATACTCAATTGGATATTTATTATAAAGGTATTCCACCAACCAAATATTCGCTTTTAACTGTGCCCTGGTTAAGGGCAGATCCTCTGTGCCACCTATATTTTCAATTCCTATGGCACAATGATTTAGTCCAATGACATGTCTTGCCATATTTGCTTCGGGCATCAAACTATAGATAGTGCCATCCCGGTCCACCATAAATTGGGAAGATACATTCAGTCCACTTACGCTTTCTATATCTGGTCTCCAGTCGGGCAAAGTTGGCGCATCAAAGGCCTCAAAAGCCTCTTCCAGTGTAGGAATTACTGTCCAGTGTAATACAATCATTTTGGGAGAAATGCCAGGAGATTCCTGTTCAAGCCCATAGCGTTCCAATAAATATTCACGCGTTAATTCCACGCGTTCCTGATCAAATACAATTGGTTTGTATTCAATTTCTTTGGAAGCCGAACAGGACAAGAATAGAATTGCCATTAATGTAAGGAGAAACTGCTTCATTAAGGTGACTTGATAGCTTTTATAATAATTGAATTATTTTTTTAGAGTACCCATTAATTCTTCAGATCTAAGTGCATATTGCATGGTGACTTTTTTAGCACCCCAATTCTTAGCTTTCTTTATATTCTCGCCCATATAAATATCTATTTTTCTCTTCCATCTGAGGTTCATTTTGTCCTTCACAAGATAGATTCCATCTAAACCCGTAATCTTTACTTTGGTATCATGGTCAATTCCCATTGACAATAGATCGCGAGATACAGCAATACATTTCATTCCCGGTTTAAGTGTATCTCCCCAGGCTCCAATATTAGGCTGATTTGAGGTTTGATAGCTCACCGAATTATAAGCCGAAGCAGTAACTTCAACAGATTTCCATATTAATTCCTTCTTTTCTTCATTATGACTTTTACATGAAAACATTAGAATACTAAATAGAAAAGTTAAAAAAACTCTAACCATAATATTCTGTTTGCTTTATTTTAATTTATTTTTCAGTATCATTATATCTATGTTTTCCTCGTTCCACTGCTTTGAAAATGACTCAGGTACGGGAGTAAATATATAAGTAAAAGAACTTATAATTATATCTTCATCTCCATCATTATCAACATCCCCGGTATCCATTAGGAACCATCTGCCAAATTTGGAATCCTTAAAAGTATTTACAGAAAATTTAAAATTAAGTTCGTCTTTATTTTCTAGAAAGACAAAGGATAAATCTGGTCTATTTTGATAATCGGGGAATGATGATACCAGGGCGATATCTATATCTCCGTCCTGATCGAAATCTAATGCCTCCAAGGCGGTGGCACCATTTAATGGATAAAAGTATGCCTCTGTAAATGAATTTTTTCCATTATTTATATGAATGCGCATTCCATGATAAGGTTTGGGCACAAAAGATTTGTCAGCATTGTCGCCATGTACCGTAATTAAGTCATCATCCCCATCATGATCATAATCGATTATTTGAAAAGCACTGGTGCCATAAACAGGACTAAAACGGATTACTTTCTCCGGTCTGAATTTTAGATCATTTTCATGATAAAGAATGGTGATTCCTTCATCCCCCTGGGCAGTTAATACTACAAGATCTTCATTGCCATCCTTGTTCATATCTCTTATTTCAGCTTTTATTGTGCCAGGTTGATTTAAAAGTACATGCTTTGTATAGGTTTTTTCTTTACTATTTTTTTTAAAAAGTGATAGCTGACCTTTTATATCTCCAAATTCACAAACAACCAATTCTTTTATCCCATCCCTGTCAAAATCATGAGTAAGCACATGAACAGGGCGATGGAGCGCTTCGGGAATAATCTTCATAGTATCAGGATTAATCTCGAACAATCTACCAGAGAATAGTTCACTGGGCCTAATGCTTCCAATTGCAGCTACAAACTTACTATCTCCATCTTCTTCTAGCGACACTACCGGACTGCCAAATCTACCTAAACGATTGTTTTGCTTGGTAGCAAAGCTGTATTCAGATAAGTTTCCATATAGATCACCTATCATGAGTCCCTTTCTATCCTTATTAAATTCCATATAAGTAAACAATGCCCCTTTTGTGCTATCCAGGGTAATCTTGGTTGGTGTGAACATTGATAATTCTTCAGGAATAACACTGTTCTCTATTGCTTGTAATGAATCGGGTGCATTACTAATAATATATTCTTTTAGAAGTTCCCAATCCTTTTTATCTAACATCGGTTTTCCCGGAAATATTCCGGTTTTAATAACGGCATCCATTTCTACAAATGAAAGTCCTTTATAAGGATTGTATCCAGAGTCTCTTATCCCCAGCCTTGCTCCCATTTCTGGTAGTATTTTCTCTGCCCAAATATCCTTAGGTAAGCTATTGATTTCAGGAGGAATGTGGCAGCTGGCACAATAAGTCTCATAAAGCACTACTTCTTTATCCTTTTTTGGGGAGTTACAACTACAAAGTAATATGTAAATACCAAATAGATGACTGCCGTATTTAAGGCTTTTAAATAAATTAGAAAAGTAGATCATAGAATGAAGATAGCCTTTACAACATCAGTATCCAAAATAGATGATTTAACGTGGAATCGGTACATAGGTTCTGTCTGTTTGCATCATTGGAAAAGTCCTATTCTTCCATGCCTGTTTAGCATCATCTATCTTATTTTTGCTATGAGAGACAAAATTCCAATATATATGTCGCTCCTCTCTAAAAGGTTCTCCCCCAAACAACAAAAGATGGGAATTGGCCTTGACCTTAATTTTGCAAACATCTGAAACTTTGGAGACCAGGATATTTCCTTTTTTAATTTCATGATCACAAGTCACAATAGCACCTTCCACTATGCAAATTCCAATTTCACCAAATAATTCGTTTGCTGTATCCAGCACGTAATCCTGATCGGTCTTTATTTCTATCATAAATAAAGGTGAATGAACAGGTACGGGTGATGTTCTGCCGTAGCCATTGCCAGCTATTAATTTAAAGGTCGCACTGCCATTATACCACTGGGGAAGTTCATCAGCACCAAAATGATAAAATTGTGGATCTATATCCTCCAAATCCTTCGGTAATGCAACCCATATTTGATATCCATTGGCAACAAAACTTCTTCCATTCCTCAGATCAGAAGGGGTACGTTCTGTATGGGAAACTCCTTTACCCGCTATCATCCAGTTTACGGAACCGGGTGTAATCCGTTGTTTAGTGCCCAAACTGTCTTCATGCATGATTTCTCCTTCTAGCATAAAAGTTAGCGTAGCTAGTCCGATATGGGGGTGTTGATCAACATCCATATATTTTTCAGGCCCCAAACTTGTGGGGCCCATATGATCAATAAAAATAAATGGGCCTATCATTCGCTTTTTACGAAATGGTATTAGTCTTCCAACAAGAAAGTCTCCAATATCTCTGCTCCTTTCTGCAATAATCAATCCTATATTAGACATTCAATCAATTTTTACATTCTTAATGAATGGGTTATCAATAAAAAGTTAAGTTAATAAAATTCAATATATGATTCTTCATGTGAATATGGAAGAAAATTACAATAGTCATCAGATAATTTGAAACACCATATAATGATCACATAACAGGAATTAGCCGGTTTACCACAAAACTGTGATCACTCACAACAATAATTATATTTTCAGAAAGGTTGGGTGTATGTTTACAGTGTAAATAACAAGAAGTTAATTTTTTCATTTTCATATAGTGTTCTCGTAAAAGAGTCCTGATCGTAAAGACAGGGCTCTTTTTAGTTTTAACAACTTTCAAACATACTGCTTTAAAGAATATCTATAATCATATCAGCCAGAATAGCAGATTATCCCATATAATTTATCTTTAAACCATAATTATGTGCCGGATATAAGTTAAGTTCATAAATTGGGGATTTTCAGCAAGACTTAATTCCATTGGAGTTAAAGGAACACATTGTTTTAGCAAATTTTTCCAAACTGAGTGCAATATATGAAAAGAGATGAGCATCAATTTTCCGTATTAATCCCCGATGGAGAAAGCAAATATTTAATGCTCGTCTTAAATTGTCTTTCACTTATTAAAGGCATAAAAGTGCATGTAATGTCTAATGAAAAATACATTACCATGCGCTATTCCAATAGGATAAGCAGTTTTTCTTATTATCCAAAAACCACCGATGATTCACTTTGGATTTCCAATATTAACAAAGAACTAACCAAATATAAAATTGATGTTTTGATGCCAATATTTATTAAAGGTCTCATGGCATTAAATATGCATAAATATTTATTGAGTAATGAATGTGCCTTGGTTACTCTTCCTTCCATAGCTTCTTTAAAAACCGCCTTAAATACCTAAACCTAAAAGGCTTAGTTAAAAGTGTTAGAAAAGATCCGCTCTTGTTGTTTAATTTCAATTACATTTGGAACAATACCCCTTTTAAATTTGCTATAAAAGATCCAATACCTATGATTTATCATTTTATTTGGCGAACAAAAAACGTTTTTTTTCAAAGGGTTAGGAAGCTTAAGGGCACAATTTCTTCCCAATAAATATGGGTAAATTTTTATGGAATCCACTTATTAGTTCCAAAATCTGGTTTTCTCTTTTCTAAAAATGCGTTTCTGCCTTCTTTAGCTTCTTCTGTCATATATGCCAATCTGGTGGCTTCGCCGGCAAAGACTTGCTGACCAACCATTCCATCGTCTGTAAGGTTCATGGCAAATTTTAACATTTTAATGGAAGTAGGTGATTTTGCCAAAATTTCCAGGCCCCATTCATAGGCAGTAGCCTCTAATTCTTCATGTGGGATTACGGCATTTACCATACCCATTTCATATGCTGCCTGTGCAGTGTAACTTCTTCCCAAAAAGAAAATTTCACGAGCTTTTTTCTGCCCAACCATTTTAGCCAGATATGCAGAACCATATCCCCCGTCAAAACTTGTAACATCAGCATCCGTTTGTTTAAAAATAGCATGTTCTTTACTGGCCAGAGTAAGATCACAAACCACATGCAAACTATGTCCTCCTCCTACGGCCCATCCGGGTACTACTGCAATAACCACTTTTGGCATAAAACGAATAAGGCGTTGCACTTCCAGGATATTCAGTCTGTGCATTCCATCATCGCCCACATAGCCTTTATGGCCCCTTAATTTTTGATCACCCCCACTACAAAACGCATAGACACCATCTTTAGACGAGGGCCCTTCAGCGGAAAGAAGTATTACGC
Source organism: uncultured Eudoraea sp. (assembly GCA_964536335.1). GTDB lineage: Bacteria > Bacteroidota > Bacteroidia > Flavobacteriales > Flavobacteriaceae > Eudoraea. Next base: position 58,599 of record CAZHWD010000161.1, read on the forward strand.
CAATAGAGGTGTCCTCTTGTGCATCATAAAAAGCTTCATATAACTCGCTTGTAGTTTTCGGCCTGAACGCGTTACGCACATCAGGACGATTAAAAGCAATACGCGCAACACCATTGCTTTTTTTATAGGTTATATCTTCAAAGTTTTTAACTATCTCCCAGTTTATGTTCATTTTAAAGTAATTCTATATACACAATAAAGATAAGGCTTGTAATATTAATATCCTTTCATTTTTATCAGGTCTTAATCTTAATTAGTGTCGAGTTTATTAATGTTACAACTTGTTCTTGGCTTCTATCCATTTGGATAAATATTTAGTGCTCTGCAAAGTGTTATGTGTTAATATACCTCCAATAATATTAGTTGCTCTATGTTGATTCAGATTTTTATCTAATTCTATAATTTTCTTATAAAATTCTTCTCCTAAAACTACTTTGTTAAAATATTTGTTTATCAAATCTGTTCCCATAATTTGGGATTCCTTCCATTTATGTTTATTCAGGTAAAGTTCAATAGCGAGATTAGAAAAACCTGAGGCTTCGTCCTGTGTAATAGGATTTAATGCATCGGAATCGCCTATCCCTTCTACACCAATAGACGTCGTAACAGCAGGTGTTCCGTTCATAAAACCATCCAGAAGTTTTCCCTTTAAGCCGGCTCCAAAACGCAAGGGAACCAAATTAAGCTTTGCCTTAGACATTATAGAAGCTACATCCCTTACCCATCCTTTAATTCTAAAGCCTGTTTTTTCACACTCCATTTTTCGAATTCTTTCTGGCATATATGGACCATAAATATGTAATTCCGATTCCGGCAGCATTTGCCTAATTAAAGGCCAAATGTTGGTATTTAGCCATAAAATTGCGTCTATATTAGGAGCATGTTTCCCGTTTCCGATGAATACAAAGTGTTGTCTTTTATCAAAGGGCGGCCAAATGTTAGTAATATTTTCGTTTATTTTCTCGTACATAAAAGGAAGATGGAAAAGTAAACTGTCATCTATTTTAACTTTATCCTTTAGGAGTTTTATCTCAAATTCAGAAATTATCAATGATAAATCTGAACGGAAGATACTTGCCAGTTCTCTTTTTGAAATATCCAAACTTAGCCAATCGGATATATTAAATTCTTTTTTAATAGAGAGCGTTTTTTCTCTGGAGGTTCTGAGTGAATGAAGGTCTTCAGTATCCAAAATCCGAAGCGCATTGGGTACATTTTCTACTACTCTCCATCCAAATTGTTCCTCCATAATAAAACGGTCGAAAAGCACAATTGAAGGATTTAACCTCCGCACAAATTCATCAAAACTATGATGGTTTAGTTCTATGGTTTGCTGTTCAATACCATAGGTGGTTAAATTTTCGGAATAATCATTAAAGGCAGCGGTACTGGCAAAAGTAATTTGAAATTTTTTTTCTAAAAACCAATGAATTAATTGCATCATCCTGATTCCTGCCGCCGTGGCCTTAGGTTCCGGCCAGGTTAGACCTAGAATCAACACCTTATTTGAGTTCATAGCTCTACTCATGGTTAACTAAGAAATACATCCTAATGGATCAATTGTAATGTCCGGGTTATTATGGCCAGCTTCTGCTAATCATAGTTTCAAATATTACATCCTTGATGCAAATTTTTGAGATATATTCAAACGCAGTTTACGCTCATAATCTTCTTCCAACCATTCTTTATAATTCTTTGTATTGTTCATAATACAATATGAATATTGCCTCACCCGATAGGAGATTTCTTCTTTAAGCTTTTTGGCCAGAATTCTTGCATCAAAAACATCTTCACTATTTTCAACACATATTTGGGCATGCTGCTCTATACTGCGTTCAAGTACAGTTTTAGACTTCAGGCCTAGTGCAAAAACTTTTTTATATTCAGCCTTGACATCAAAATCAATTTGGGTAGAATTAGCAAATTCGGCCTTGAGTTCCGGAGGCATGGTATATACAAATTCGCGCTCTATATCTTCATCATTCTTAATGTTTTCGAGGAAAAAATCTGGAAAGTGAAATATTTCCTGCCAGTCAATAGGTGCGTCCCACATACCAAAACGTGACGTATTATTACCCATATCCACAACAGTGAAATCCGATTTATTTTGAAGAATACGAGATCCTCTTCCAATCATTTGGAAATAAAGAGTCAGTGATCTTGTGGCCCGGTTTAGAATAATGGACTCCACGGTTGGTTCATCAAACCCGGTAGTCAAAATACTGACAGAAGTCAAAATTGCATCTTGGGTTTCCGAAAACCATTCTAAGATTTGTTTTCGTTCTGAAGCAGTATTTTTATTATCTAAGTGTTTTATAGGATAACCGGCCTTCTTAAAAGTTTCATATACATAACGAGAAGTGTTTATACCGTTATTAAAAATCAATGTTTTTGTTCCTTTAGCAATCTCTTCGTAGGCATTTAATAACTTAGTCAGCATGCTTTGATTACCGTATAATTCATCAGACGATTTTACGGTATAATCTCCGTTAATTCCCAGCTTCAATGAACGTAGGCTAACATCATAGCTATACATATTGGCCATGGCAAGAAACTTCTTTTTTATTAGCGATTCAATAGATTCTCCAACAATTAGCTTACTGTAATTATCCTTCATCGGAAGCTTAATATTGGAGCTAAGCGGTGTAGCAGTTACACCTAAAATAATCGATCTTTCAAAGTATTTAAAAAGTTTACGGAAAGAATTATAATGAGCCTCATCAATAATCACTAAACCAACATTGTCTAACTCAATCATCTCCTCCTGTAGCCTGTTATTCAGTGTTTCAACCATAGCCACAAAGCACATGAAATTATTTTGGTCTCGCAATTCCTTAACTTCACTATTAATGATCATGTTCTTAACTCCAAATCCGCTAAGCATTCTGGAGGTTTGGGTACTTAATTCCAACCTATGCGTAAGAACTACTACTTTTTTTTGGGTTTTGGCTATAAATCTTTTGGCTATCTCTGAAAATACGACAGTCTTACCACCACCTGTTGGTAGTTGATAGAGCAGATTTACGTCTTCCGAAGCTTTTTCCAAATAGGAAAATATTGTATTCAGATCCTGTAATTGGTAATCGTAAAGCTTTTTTTCTATTTGATCTGTTGGTATCTGCAAAAGTGAAATTTCATTGAAAGATTTAAGGAAATACTAATGATGAAGTTGTCGTGACTCCAATTTTGCAAAATTATATGTTTTTTATACTTAAATGAAATTATAAAGCTGAAAACTACAAGTTAATATCCCTTTTCTCGATTAACTGTGTTATTCAAAGGCAATCCTTCTGTTAGTCTTCGGTAGTTTTCTAATAATTGTGGAATTACAGATTCAATATCCGAAACACTGGCAATATGAGGTGTAATATGTATTTTTGGATGAGTCCAAAAAGGATGTTCGAATGGCAGAGGTTCTTCGTGAAAAACATCTAATCCTGCTCCGGCCAGATGTCCGTTATTAATATATTCCAAAAGGTCTCCATCTACCAAATGCCCACCCCTTGCAACGTTAATAACATAGGATTGTTTTGGTAATTCTTTAAACAATTTATTATTTAATATTCCCGTAGTTACTCGAGTTAGAGGTAACAGACAAACAAGAATATTACTCCTGGACAGAAAGGTGTTTTTTTCGTTATCACCAGCGAATATTTCTACCCCGGGAATTACTTTCGGTGAAGTTGCCCATCCTATTACTTTAAATTGGTTTTTAATAAGGTCTTCTGCTAGCTTCTCGCCTAAAGCCCCCATCCCCATGATTCCAACAGTGGCATCGGAAATCCTTTTGTATTCCTGCGGGTCCCATACCTTTTTTAATTGATCTGTTTTATAACTATTAAGATTTTTGAAAAAACTAAGTATTAAAGCCAAAACAAATTCAGACATATCACTTGCTAAAACTGGATCAACTACCCGAGTTATTGGGATATGTTTAGGGACAGACTGGTCCTTGAATATAAAATCGACCCCGGCACCAAATGAAGCAATACATTTAAGATTTGGATATTGTTTCAGGGAATCTGCAGGCAGTTTCCAAACGCAAGCCATTGTAATTGCTTCTTTTGGGTGTTCTTCCAAATAGCTGTAAATAGAAATATCAGGAGCTTTGACCATTAAAGCTTTCTTCCATGAATCTATCTTTTTGTCTTGTCTTATAATTACAATAGCCATTTATTTTAAAAATTTTAAAAAATGATCAAACATTTAATTTGTTTCCAAATCTTTAAGTATTTTACACTTAATCAATTATATCAAGTGCCCTGGCAAAACCTTCGGAATATTCCCATTTTTGTTCCAATGTGGCATTATATACTTTTATAACTCGATCTTTAAAGTCGGGGAGCAATTCATAAAATGAAATATGATGTATTAGCTGTGTAAATGAATTAAGCATGCTTTTATAAAACGCATCAGGAACGTTGCGTTCACTTGAAAATGATTGTGCTACTTCAAGATTAAAGAGCATAACATCTGCTATTAAATAAGGAGCCATGCCTAATTTTAAAAACTGCTTTATATACTTTTGTGCAACAGACCTTCTGGCCCTTGCTTTTTTCCTTTTAAGAGGAAAGTACTCATTGGAGATTTTTACTTTAGCTTCTTGTACCCATTTATCTTCTCTTGGATTAAAAACAAAATCATAGTATTGTTTAACAGCCGGAAAACGGTCATATAAATCAACCATTTGTTCTTCTAATTCGGGCTTTTTAAGACCCGTCAAATACTTTTTAAGCGCTCTTCTACTCATTATACAGATATAAAGATAGTATTGTTAACTTTAATCAGCATATAAAGTGAAACTAAATAGTATTCAAATGTCATAAAAATAAGGCCCTTAACGGATACATGGAATCGTCATAATTTATGTAAAACAATAGTGGTTTCAGTTTGGAAAAGACAGAATAAAACACTATAATGAGAAATTATAAACTAATAATCTAGACGATATATATGAGGCAACTTAAGATTATCAAGCAGGTAACTAATAGAGAATCAAAATCATTAGATAAATACTTGCAAGATATCAGCAAAATAGAACTAATTACGGCAAATGAAGAGGTAGAATTAGCGCAGAAGATTAGAACCGGTGACCAGGCTGCACTTGAAAAGTTAACAAATGCCAACTTGAGATTCGTAGTCTCCGTGGCAAAACAATATCAAAACCAGGGATTAAAACTTCCCGATTTAATTAATGAAGGTAATGTAGGCCTCGTAAAGGCGGCCAAAAGATTTGATGAAACCAGAGGATTTAAATTTATTTCCTATGCGGTTTGGTGGATACGCCAGTCTATTTTACAAGCATTAGCTGAACAATCAAGAGTGGTTAGGCTGCCTTTGAACAAAATAGGATCTATAAATAAAATTAAGAAGACATTTTCCTATTTAGAACAAGCACATGAAAGACCTCCTTCTGCTGAGGAAATTGCAAAGGAATTGGAAATGAGTGTTAGTGAAGTAAAGCAGTCCATTAAAAATTCAGGCAGACATGTTTCTATGGATGCACCTCTTAAAGAAGGTGAGGATTCCAATTTATATGATGTTATGCGATCCGGTGAATCTCCCAGACCAGATAAAGATTTGATGCAGCAATCACTAAATACCGAAATAAACCGAGCTTTAGAAACCTTGTCACCAAGAGAAGCAGATGTTGTTAAACTTTATTATGGTATAGGCGACCAACAATCAATGACCCTTGCAGAGATTGGACAAACATTTGACCTTACCAGAGAACGGGTTAGACAAATACGGGAAAAGGCAATTCGAAAATTGCGTCATAATTCCAGAAGTAAGCTACTTAAAACGTATTTAGGTTAATTACAAAAAAAAGCCCGGTCTTCCCGGGCTTTAAATAACAATCTATAAAATAAAACACTTAAGAACAGCTTAGTTTGTGGATATTATAATCCATTAGAATTTCATTAAGATCCTCAATGAAATTCAAATACGCGGTATTGTCTTGATTCTGGTTTGCCATAATAATAATTTTTAAAATGAAAAAGCCGAGTGGTCTATAAATAGTCCAATTCGGCTAATTCGTTTAAACTTAAAATTTCATTCAAATCTTGGAGGAAATTTAAATACTCCTCCCCATAGGTGTCGTATAACATGGTAAGATTGGGTTTTACATTATTGAGATTTGGGTATCAATAATCATATAGTAAACGTAAAAAATTTAATAATATTACCCAATTAAATGTGGTGAAGCCAGCAAATTTTGTTGTAAACTATCAATCTGTATGGGTCAAGCGAGGAATTAGAACTTTGTATGGTACCTAAATCCGGCAGAAAGTGCCAAAAAGAATTTACCCGGGTCAAATACTAATTCCTGTCTGGTGATGCCAAGGCTGGCCCTGTAGCTGTTTGTTATACTTTTTCCGGTAAACTGGTATTCGAAAAGAAGTTGCTGAGATTCTACAAAAAGCAATGTCTGGGCAAGTATTATATCACTATCTGAGATAAGTTGCTTAATTTCAGGTGAATAACCCAAAATGAGGTTTATTCCAAAATAATTTTCACGATCCTGAAAATATTTTCGAGCCAAAAGACTTCCGGAGATGCCCATTGGCCCATCAGTTCTTGGGGTGATGTAAGGTCTCAAAGAAAAATAATAATCCCCGTTATAAAGCCCTACAGATCCGGTATAAATAATAGCCTGGCTGGTTACGAAATCCAAATAGCGCATTCCCGCTGACACTTCCAAAGCTTTCGGGAGATTAGCGTAAAGCTCTGCTCCTGCCCTATGATTTGGAAAAATTTGCGAATCAGAATATCCATAATTGCTATAAGCGTAGAATGTTTTAGAAATTTTTGGATAAAAATCCATCTCATACTGCAAACCATTAATGTTAAACCTATTACTGTAATTAACCCTAGGTATAATTTTTCCTATCTCTGTATCCCTTATATACTCTACACTTGAATAGATCATGGGGTCATATACAATATCAAATACATCTAAAGAATTAATGACACCTATTCTGTTCTTATAGGATTTAGTTTCCGCTTCTTTTGAGTCTTTTTCTACACCCTTTTGGGAAGTAGCATTTTGTTTATTGTAAATCTCATTTAAAATTTCCGCGTGCAACGACTGTAAATCGTAATCAGTGTCAATAAAAGTTAGCGCTTTGTTTGTCAAACCTAAGGCAATTGTATAATTCTCAGCATATATTTCATTTTTTATTGCAGCTATCCATACTTCCTTATTTTGTCTTTCAACAGAGGTGATTTTATTGAAATGCTTTCTTGCTTCATTATGATTACCATCCCAGCTATAAGTTTTTGCTAGAAGGTTTCTCACGTCTGTATATTCTGGATATTTTGAAAGTATTAGCTGTAAAGTGTCTCTTGCGATATTATGGTGCCCTTCAAATGCAAGATCCCTGGCAATGAAGAAAGAAGTATCGGGATTTCCCTGATAAGCCAATTCTTGTGTGATTCCTTTTTGAAGGAAAACGAAGAAAAGAAAACCTAAATATTTTAACCTATATAACATTATTTTATATCTGAGATTACCAGTGATTCATCAATTGATTTTTTTAATTTTTTTTGACTGTTTTCCAGTTCTCTAGTTTTATCAATTTTCTGCAGAGCCCGCTTCATTTTGTTTTGTACTTCTTTATTACGTATACCGTTTCTGGCAATCATACGTTGCAGTGTCAAAGCCCGATCATTGTTATCTGACCAGAAATAGACGTCCAACAATGCGGCATAGCCATCAGCATATATAGGGTACTTTTGAATAGCTCCTTCCAGAATATCAATTGCTATATCATACCGACCCTCCCAGGCATGAATTCTTCCCATTAATATTTCCGTATCCGCATGGCCCGGTACCTGAGCTAAAATATATCCACTCAAAAGAAGCGCACGTTGAGTATCGCCTTTAAAGGCTAATTCTTTTGCCGTATTGTATGCATTATCATAGTCACTACTATTAAAAACACTATTTATCCAGACCATCTCCTCTTTGGAAGGGTTACTTTTTAGTTGAGCAAATAAGTTTAATGAGGAGGGAATAATTTTATTATTTTTCATAACATATTTATTGACCGCTTTGAAATACTTATGATGTTCTTTTACCTCTTGTTTTAAAACTGAAGTATCAGGATCTATCAAGTTCAATTCACTATTAAGGTCAAATAAATTACCTCCGGAAAGAAAATGATTGCCGTATACAAAATCCTGAATATTGCTATTATGTCTTAAAAGAGGAATCTTTTTATTTGAGTCAAATACCCCATCATGAATAAGTCCTTTCCCCAACCAGGCAACTTCAGATGGTATTGTCATATCATATCGCGATTCTAATAGCCCCAGGATTGCCGGTGCAACGTCTTCGTGGGAAACCAAAGAAGCTATCTTTGCTGGTTGTTTTAATAAAGGACTGTAAATAATTAAAGGCACCCTATATCTTCCCAAATTATCTTCCAGTGGTAGATCGGTAAGGTTATGACTGCCTGCAATTATTATGATGGTGTTGGCGTAATCCGGATTTCTGGCAAATGAAGAGAAAAATGATTTTAAAGCACTGTCAGCGTATAAAATACTGGCAAAAATCTCTTTATTCTTCTTTACCAACTTTAAAGGCCTCGACTGCATTTTTCCTTCTGCCAAAATTTTGTCAACCTGGAGTATATAAGTTTCTTTTTCAGGAATAAGAAAAGGCTTTTTAGAACTTAATGTAAAGAAGACATCTAGTCTTGGTTTTTTAGAACTATAGTGATCATTTTGCCATTTCCGAAAGAGTTCTTTATCGGGATACCCAAGGGATATTCCTGCTGCATCTTCATTTTGCATTGAATATTTGCTTCCAAATCCTTTACTGTCCAAAATAAAATCGACTCTTTCTTCATAGAGAAATTTGTCTAATTGATTTAGAGCACTGTTCCCACCGTAGTTAAAAGAAGTAGTATAGTTATTTTTTTTAAGGATCCCATAAATAGTCTGTCTGGCAGGAGAATCTGCCGAATTAGTAAATCCATTCTCTCCAAATGGCAAAGAACCTAATAAACAGGGCAATGCAGCATGACTTTCTCCGGCATTACTCAAATAATTGTTCCAATACAAGGATTTGGCCTGAAGCGAATCTAAAAAAGGCGTAAATCCGCGATATATGGCCCTATCACCTACAAAATCTGATCCCAGACCTTCTACCATAATAAATACCAAATTGGGTTTCCTATCCTTTAAATTAAAGTAGGGAGCAAGGTTTTTATTGGAAACATAGCTGTGTAATAGTGGATACTCTTCTTCCCCTTCATACTTATTAAAATCAAAAACCTCATCAGCTACACTATACGCTAAATACTGTAGTTTATTTTCGTTAACTGGTTTTTTATCGGAAGTTAAAGTGGCTAGAAATAAACTAAAAAGAATAATAGTCAGTGGAAACATCCGGCTAATAGTACCATATACAGAAGCAGTAAATCTATAAAAGAGGTATAGAAACCCAGTCATAACGGGGAGTAGAAGCAAAATAGATAACATTAAGGTAGCAGTAGATGTCCTGCTGCTATAGACTTCTAAAAATCCGGCACCAAGTATGTCGTAGTTCCGCACATAGAATTCTACTAGTAAGCCCTCAATAATTAAAATAAGAATGAATAGTATACAAGTAACCTTTAATCCTAAAGAATTTTTCTTTTCTTCTAAATAATTAAAGATAAAAGCCATAAAAAGGCTGATCATGGCTGTAAAACCAGAATGATGAACAACCAGAAGCAATAGGCTTTTAGTAAAAACCCCATCAAGAACACCCGCCATATACAGCCTAATATTTTGATAGAGTGAGAAAACCACCAAACATAAGAAAAATGCCATTATAAGGCGTATAAAGTCCCTTAAGGTCTTACGCTCTGCATTTTGCGATATGTTAGTTTTTATCTGCATTTTATTATGTTTTAGCAAATCCTTTTCTTACCTGTGATCCCCAACCGGATTTTACTTTGAATAGTTTCTTGATATTACCCCGAATGGAAGACCATACCACCAGGGGGTGAAATGTAATAGGTTCAATTATCGCACAAATCATTAAAATTAGAATATCCTTCGTTTTAGTATATTGATTGTAAGAATACACATCCCACAGAATGGCATAAAATGAGAACATGATGGAAAATGAATAGACTGTAATAGTAATTGCGAGAAAAAAGTCAAGGTTTAAAATCCCCATATAGTAAAATATGATTATGGAGAAAAATCCTATAAATTCTAAAATTGGAGCTAGCCATTCATAAAAAAACCAATATGGATAACTAAGCATTCCGAGTCGGCCAAACTTAGGGTTAAAAAACATATCCCTATGTGTAAACAGGGTTTCCAAGTTTCCACGTGCCCATCGATCTCGCTGATTCACAAGGTTCTTAGTACTTTCCGGAACCTCTGTCCAACATAGCGGATCCGGGATATATTCAATCGTATAGGGAAGTTTGCGCTCATGCATATGACGCCTCATTCTAAATACAATCTCCATATCCTCGCCCACTGTTTTTGTGTCATAACCACCTACTTCCAGAGCTATTTCCCGATCGAAGAATCCAAAAGCACCTGAAATGATCAACAGACTGTCTATCCGACCCCAGGCCATTCTGCCTAAAAGAAAAGATCGGGTATATTCTAATAATTGGAACCTGGCCAGCCAATTTTTCGGGAGCCTTATCTCCTCCAGAGTTCCCCCCGATATTTTACTGGAATTAGCTATACGAATTACGCCGCCAACGGCAATAACCCTTTTTTGAGTTCTTTGATAAAATGATTTTACAACATGCAATAACGCATCAGGCTGTAAAAGGCAATCCACATCTATGCAGCCTACATATTTATTTTCTGATAGTTGTATGCCTGTATTTAAGGCATCAGATTTACCACCATTTTCTTTATCAATAACTGTTAGCTTTGAGAAGGAGCGCTGCTTTGATTTGTATACTCCCCGCATAGGTTTTGAACTCCATTCAGGGTCTATTATGCGTTCCACTTTCTCCAGATCATAGGCGTCTATCATTTTCTGTAAGGTGTCATCCTTACTTCCATCATTAACAACCATTACCTCATAATTCACATATTGAAGGGAAAGAAGAGACCTAATGTTTTCAACTATGGTCAACCCCTCGTTATAGGCCGGAGCAATAATAGTAATACTTGGTGCCAAGGGTGAAGCCATTATCTTGGAAAGATCAACGAAACTGTTTTTATTTCTGTAATGGATAGAATTTCTTGTAGCCAAGTATCCCATAATACTAAACATGGCGAATAGTACTACTGTAAACACAATAAAAACAATGTTTAAATATTCTATGAATATATTTAATAAACCACTATCCATTAAACTTCTCCTTAAATTTTTCAGGGAATGAAATGATATTTTTAAAGAACGAACTCAATACCTTCTCTTCCCTTCTATTTACTTCTTTTTTATTGATTTCATTTATATTCTGGTACTCCTCTATTTTCTCTAATGGAGCATCCACCAGCTCAAAATCCAAGTCAAATAGATGCATTTGATTATTGTCATTTTCACTAATTAAATCGTTTAAAAAACATAATTCTAATGACTTCAAATTATGCGCTTCTTTATTCAGGATGTTCACAGGTGTTATATTTACCTGGCTTTTTGACTCAGGTCTTTCATCATCTAAACTCAGTTGTTGAGCTTCTAATTCATCAGTTTGTATTTGTGTTATAATCTCCTCAATTTCTATTTCAGGAGTTAAGAGTGCCTGCAATTCTTTTAATATTATTTCTGCTTTAGCACTTACTTTTTTATCATTATCGTTTAAAAGCGTCTTTAAAAAATGAACTTCTTTCTCATCGCCTACTGCTAATATCTCATCCAATAAAATAAGTTTGGACTCAGTATCGCAGGTTCGGAATAATTCTTGAAAAATGCTGAAACCATAAAAGGCAGGAATAGAATTATCATCTTCATCTTGATTTTCGTCTCCCTCAATATTATCATTCCAAGTAGAGGCATTTAAAGCGGCAGATTGTGCCATATTCCGGATTCCTTCTGATTCGCTAACAAAGGACATCCAGTCAATTGATTTTTGGGCTATTGTTGAGGAATTTTCAAGTTCTTCTTTAGGAAGCCAATCTACCTCCAGTAATTTGTTGTACAGATCAGAAGATTTTTCTTCTTCACCAACTTCTTCAATGATTACCTCGAGTGACAAAATAGTCTCATCTACCTTCTCATTCTCATCTTTAGAATTCTCCACAGTATCTTTTTCAACAACAAACGGTAAAAATTCCAATTCAGGATCTTGGGCATCCACAGGAGCACTATCTATATCATGGCTCTTGATTTTGTCAAGAATAGCTTCTAATTCTATTCTGAATCTTTCCTCTTCGTTAATTTCTGTTGTTTCCACCTTAATATTATTGACTTTTTCAGCATCCACAATTTGTTCTAATTCCTTATTTTCGGAGACCATAGGCAGGAAATCCAGAGGTAAATAATTCACTTCCTGATCCGATTCATTGAATTCCGTAAGCATGTCCTCCAATTCCTCCATAAAGCAGATATCAAAAATTATTTCGTCCTCAAATTCCGGGTCCAAAGGATCCTTTATTTCCAATGACTCTTCTTTATGGCCCGTTGCAGGCCGACTGTCGTCCTGTTGTAAGTTGTTATTATTCATAATTTCTGATAATTGAGTAGAATTGTCTTCTACATTATTATCATAATATTTGGTTGTAATATTTTTATCAATACCTTCTGTTGGAACATAGGTTTCCGGAACTATAGCATTGATTGTGCTTATAGCTTTACTTTTTACAAGGAAGTTTGATTCTTTATTAACTATAGTTTGAAGAAATTCTATATTTTCCGATTTTCCTAATGAAGATATAGTGTCAAGAATCTGTATTTTAATATCCACACTACAGTTTCTAAAGACAGATTTTAACGTATCTACTGCTTCAAAAACACCGAAATCCTTAATGCATTGAATGGCTTCTGATTTAATCTGGTTATTCTTATGCTTTACTAATTCTATCAGAGACTTATTAGCGTCATTTTGGTTATAATATTTAATAAGGCGAAGGGCAAATAATACCACATCCCTGTTTTTGGAGGTAAGCCATGCTTTAAATCGCGGAGGTGTAAAGTCCTCAAAATTCCTAAGTACGTCTAGTAGTTTTAATTGTTGCCACTCTGAGATTCCATATCTTGTAGTATCTAAAAAGTACGAAATACCTTCAGGTTTTAATGTAACCGTTGCTATTTGCGCTTGTTTGCGTACAACTCCTCTTTTGTCATTTATAAACTTTTTTATAAATCCATAAGCAGCTAATACTTGCATTTGGGTTAATTCCAGTATTCCCTTGGAAACCAGCTCCCAGCGCCAGCTCCTTAATTTTTTGAAGGCATCTAAATGAAGCTCCAGGTCCTGGTATAAATTAAAGATACGATTACGAGAATCACCCGAAAGGTCTTTTTGAAGATCTAACAAGATCTCTATTAATACTAACCTGCTAATCGGTGATTTCAATAGCTCACGAATTTCAATTTTTAATTTTATGTATTCATAATTTTCTTCCTTAGTAGCATCTGTCTCGTAGAAGAGGAAATTGCTGATGATAGGTGCCAGGATTTTTTTTTGACGGGCTACTTTTGACGCTTTGGCAGAAAGACGGTTTCTGAATATAAAAACGAATGAAAAGAATAAAATCCCGAGTCCGGAAAACAATATTGTTAAATCCCACAAAAGATCCGTATGGATCTTTGGTACACTTATCAGCATAATGCTGTGATATGTTTGTGAGAATATTTTCAAAAATTATATTTTATTTAGCTCCCTTCCCACCCTAACCAAAAGTTCCGAAGGACTTACCGGTTTAGATATGAAGTCATTGGCTCCTAATTCAAAAGCACTAAGAACATTTTCTTCGTTTCCCGCAGATGAAATAATGATTATTGGAATCTTTGAGTTCAATTGGTTTCTTACGTAATCTATAAGCTCAATGCCGGAGAAATAGGGCATCATTATATCGCTAACAATAATATCCGGAGTTGCCTTTTTAAGATATTCTTTTACGTCCCTACCGTCGTTTGCTACATGTACATTATAGCCCCCTTTTTGAAGTCTGTAATCCAATAAAGATGCCAACAACTCATCATCCTCTGCTAATAAGATATTCTTCTTTACCATCCTACTCGTTTCTTTCTTTCTTTAATCGTCTTAATTCTTCATCAATTATCTTTTCTGCTTTCGGATATTCCTGTACAAATCTGTCTAGCAGAAATTGCATATGGTTTTCATCTTTAGTAGTCTTTGCAATGGTATTTAGTTGTTCCACAATGGAAAATAGCTCCATCGTATGCATCATTTTTAAACCGCATTTTATCTTGTGTGCTGCGAATGCAACCCCTTCTATATCGCCATCTTGCAATTTCATTTTAACATTGCCAATAAATTCCAGGGCATTCCTTTTGTAAAGGCCTGTCAGCTCCTCTAACAGCTCTAACTCACCCATGCAGTCTTCTAAAACAGAATTAAGATCAAAACTCGAATCAATTGCCGATTTAGTAACCTGATTATCGTCTGATGTCGCGCTTAATTGGAAATTAGTTTGGAGGTCATTCCTGTTTTTAATTAATTTTGATAGAAGTTCTTCCGGGCTAAACGGCTTAAGGATAAAATCATTGATTCCATTATTTTCACATTCGTTTTTGTCATCAATAGTGAAGTCTGCTGTGAGGGCTATTATGGGAATCTGGGCAACTTCTTTTTTAGTGCTCTCCCGGATTTTTTGTGTTACTTCAAACCCACTCATTATAGGCATTCTGAGATCCATAAGTACAATATCAATTGCTGTGGTTTCAAGGAGATTTAAACCGTAAATAGGATTTTCTGTAATATAGGTTTTGCAACCCCATGAGTTTAACCGACGCTCAATAAGTCGCTGATTTAATGCATTGTCTTCAAATACCAGGATCCTCATTCCTTTTACCTCTTCTGAAGAGATTTCAACTGGTTGAGATTTAGATATGGTAGTGGATGGACCTTTTGTATAGGGCAGCGTGAATTTAAATGTGGTACCAACACCAAGCGTACTTTCAACTTTTATTTCCCCGTCTAGTTTATCGACGATCTGCTTCACAATGTTCAATCCAAGCCCAGCACCACCATATTTAGAAAATGTTGGTTGACTAGCTTGTTTAAATGAACCGAAAATATGTTCTAAATCCTCTTTCGATATTCCTATTCCAGTATCGGCAACAAGGAAGTCTACTGTAACCTTTTCTTCATCCTGTCTGAGTAGTTTAATTTTTAACATTATCTCACCCTCTTCCACAAACTTTATAGAATTCCCAAGCAGGTTTAGTAATATTTGTGACAGTTTAGAAGGATCACCAATAAGGTTCTCGGGGATGTTCTTGTCAACATCAACTTCGAGTTTTACATCTTTACCCAACATAAGGGTATTACAGAGATAAACAACATCCTGTATAATGCTGAAAAAATTAAAATCCAGCATCTCAAAATTTTCCAATCCAGCTGAAAGTTTGGAATATTCCAAAAGTTCGTTGATAATATCCATAAGGGAATTGGAAGCCGATCGAATGGCGTTTACTTGCTGCTGTTGATCTTGGGAAAGTTCACCTTCTTTTAAAAGGTCTGCAAATCCAATTATCCCGTTTAGTGGAGTTCTTATCTCATGACTGACTGTTGCAATTAACATTTCCTGTGCCTTTTGCAGCCGTTCTTTTTCTTTTATCGATTCTGATTTGGAATCCTGATTAAGTGTTATAACTTCTCCCCAAATCCGTTTTTCAAGATGGGTTTTAAAGGCTTCAAAAGATTTTTTAAGACGAGTGGCTTCATCTGCAGATAATTCTTCAAATGAAAAATTATTTAGAGTCGTCTCAAGTTCCGACAATTGAGAAAGTAGGTTTTTTGGTTTCAAAGGGGGGCTTTTTGGTTAATTAAATGATTGAAAATTCAAAAGGATAATTCTACCCGGGGTCTTAACAAACTCAAATTTTATAGGCTTTAACATGTCTAAAAATCATCATTTACATACCCCCTTGCAATTAAATGTTACCTAGGGCGCGTATTATGTTGTCAAATTGCTTTATTTGTAGGTATAAAATACATCGTATGCGACATATTATCAGATTTTTCTGTCTTTTATCGTTCATTGGGTGCACTGAATCCAAAAGGTCACAAAATTCGGACTTTGAGGCAACCGCCAGAAAGATTCATGAAAATGTAATTACGATTGATACGCATGATGATATTAATTTGAAAAATTTTACTGATAGTATAAATTACACACAGGATTTGGAGACCCAGGTTAATTTACCGAAAATGAAGGCGGGAGGATTGAATGTGGCATGGTTTATTGTCTATACCGGTCAGGATTCCTTAAACCCTGAGGGATATGCTAGAGCAGAGGCAAATGCCATGGCCAAATTTAATGCTATTCATCGTTTATGTGATACTCTGGCTTCGGATAAAATTAAACTCGCCAGAACTTCGGAAGAAGTATATAATATTCATCAAACCGGCAAACAAATTGCAATGATTGGTGTGGAAAATGCTTATCCGATTGGCGAGGATCTATCCAAATTTGAGATGTATCAAAAATTGGGCGCAAGGTATATCTCCCTTGCACATAATGGACATAGTCAATTTTGTGATTCAAATACTGGCGAAAAGGACAATATATGGTTGCATAATGGTTTAAGTAATCTAGGTAAAAAGGCTGTATATGAGATGAATAGGTTAGGTATTATGATTGATGTATCGCATATTTCAAAGGAATCTATGATTCAAATTTTATCCTTGACCAAAGTTCCAGTAATAGCCTCCCATTCTTCCGCACGTGCGCTATGTGATCACAGCAGAAATTTAGATGATGAGCAATTAAAATTGTTAAAAGAAAATGGTGGTGTTGTGCAAACCGTAGCCCTGAACGCCTACTTGAATACAGCGAAATATGAGAAAAGGGAAGACTATATGAAAGGGATTTACAAACACATTGCAGATTCGCTTGGAATAAAATGGATTGAAAAATCCCAATTAGGGAACCTAACCGAAAAACAACTGGATGATTATCTTGAAAATTCCATTAGAGTTACCGAATTGGCGAGAGCAATTGTCGCTGACCGAAGTGATATACCACCCGAAGTGGATGTGTCCGACTTTGTGGACCATATTGACTATATGGTTGAACTGATAGGTATAAACCACGTAGGAATAAGCTCTGACTTCGATGGTGGTGGTGGAATTAAAGGATGGTCCGATGCTTCTGAAACCTTTAATGTGACTTTAGAATTGGTAAAAAGAGGATATTCTGAATCCCAAATTGAAAAATTATGGGGAGGCAATTTGCTTAGGGTACTGGATGAGGTTCAGGAATATGCAATCTCTCTGAAATAGTAAGACTAATGTAAAACGGTTGTGAATAGCTTAAACTTAATATTCATATAGACCTATTAAGGAATTAAAGATTCTATATATGTCCGATAAAGGCAAACGCGTTAACAAATAATTAGGGAAAAATTATAAATTATGTTAAGTTAACAATAAACTTTTCTTAATACCTTTTATGTGAGGGATGAAATTGAATAGATTTAACAAACCTAAACAAATTTATTGATGCAAACAATCAGCAAATACTTCGTTGCCCTTCTTCTTTCTTTTTTTTCCAATTATGTGAATGAGCCTCCAATTGAATCTGATGAGCAGGCCGGAATTCATGAAACCCATATTCAACTCAAGAAACAGTCAGACTGCAATAAGATGAAAAAGAGTTTTTCTGAATTCGAAAATTATAGCTAAGTCATCATGGAACCTGAAGGAATAGCATATCACAATTCCGATCCGTATTTCACGATTTTCAAAATTCCCCAGTGGAGAGCTGATTTATATAAGTTTTTGTCCGTTACATTTTGGGGAAGTTTGCCTGGCACTTTACAGCGAAGAATTTCTGCTTTTTATTCCGGGGTTTATGATAAACCTTTTACTAAATATATCATTGCTCCATATATAAGATATTATTATAGGGATACCAATTACAAAGACAAATTTCTCCCGCCGGAAGGGAAGAAGGATTTTGGCAGTTTTCAGGATTTTTTTATTCGCAGGTTTAGGATGCTTCCCGTAAATAAAAGTTCGTGGGTTTGGCCCTGCGAAGGTTTGCTTTGTGATGAAGGAAAAGTCCATGAATTTGGAACATCAAGAGTTAAAAGTGATATACGTACTATAGAAACAATTTTTGGAGTATCTAAAGGAGACATCCCACCCACGTATAGCTTTACAAACGTATTTTTGCATAACAAAAATTATCATCGGATACATGCTCCAGTAAGCGGCAGTATTACAAGAATCCAGCATATACCTGGAGATCTTATTGTTCTAAGACCATGGATATACAAACAAAATCCATCCTTACCTGCATTCAGGAACGAACGTTACAATATTGATATTACGGATAATAAAGGCAGAATTTGGTATTTATCCATTGTTGGGGGCCCTGCAGTGGGTACTATAAAACTTCCCAGATCTATAACTTTGGATAATAAAATTGAAAAACTTGAGGAATTGGCACTGTTTTATCTGGGCTCTACCTGCTGTATGGCTGCACCTGAACACCCAAAACATCACTGTAAAAATTCCTTCGTAGAAGTAGGTGCCACGTATTGATTAATTGGTATGAACAGTCAGGGTTTTTGTTACATTGAGGTTAATCCTGAATTTTTCATTTATCTTCCTTATAAAGAAAGCGGACAACAAAGGAGATTCCAACTCCATGTTCTGATGAATAAAAAAATGGATGTTATTAAGTCCCAAAGTATGCCATTCCCAAAGCCGATCTACCCATTCCTCAAGGCGGTGATAATCACTTTTATGATTGGCTCCAACAAAACGAACAAATGCCTCGTTGTTAGTGAGTCGCATATGCATAATATCCCTTCTTCCGGCGGTACCAACCAAATTTCATGCTGCCTCTTATTACTTTTAAAGGATGTTGAAATTACATATAATTCATAATACTTTAGAAAACTAACTTATGTATATTGACAATTGCAGTATTTTTATTGAAGTTCTGCATGTTCATAAACCAGTTAACAACTAATTGCTCTCCAGGTTAAGCATAGCCGGCGTATTTTCTAATTTTATAGAAACTTCTTCAGATGAACCAAAGATCTGCTGACCTCCTTAGCCTAAGGCCGGAGATTCCAAATGCCAAAATAACCCCTGACATGAGTAAAGACGAGCAATTCCAGAACGGAACCTTGCGTCCTATAATCAAATTTCAGAATCCATTATTAATCGAGGCATTTAAGAACTATATTATTAAACATAAGAATGGGTTTTATGAATTGAGCATTCAAAAACGTCTGGATTATATAGAAAATGCTATCCAAAAAGACATCAAATTCCGAAATGCCCTTAAGGGAATGGTTATTGGACAGTTTACAGTTGAAGAATATATGGCCTATATTCAAAACTCATCGGCTCTCAACAAACGGATGATGAATATGGTAATTGAACGTCTCAAGGACCAGGTACAAGCTTTCGAAGCTTCGGTATTAGTTTAGAAGTGATTCTCCGTTAAGATTGGTTGTCAGGATTTCGCTCATTAGATTAAAATAAGGTCTGATTTCTTTAAAGGATGTGTTCACTTCATCTATAAAATCTTTGTTCAACACTTCTTTATCGTTAAAATTTCGCACAAAAATAAAGGCTTTCTTCCTTATCAAATCAATATTAGGATCTTCCTTATTAAATCCTTTAGGAGCTGTTTTAACTTCGTCACCAACCAGTTCACCCCAAGTATTTTTAAAGGAAGGCTTATTGATTAATTTTCTAAAAGCTGTAGCATCATGCTCAAATTCTTTACGAATACGTAAAAGATCTTCCTTATTGGGTTCCCAAAAACCCGTGGCTATAAATGATTCTCCAGGTCGAATCTGTAGATAATAACCACCCCTAAGTTTAGCTCCCACCCTTGAAAAAGAACCCGCAAAATGGGATTTATACGGAGTTTTGTCTTTGGAAAACCTTACATCCCTGTATATACGAAATATTTTTAGTTTTTCAATTTCATCATGTTCCTTCATCTTATCCATCAAACTGTTATAAAATCCTTTTACCCCAGTTTCCAAAGATTTGAATTCAGGCTTATGTTGTTCAAACCATTCACGATTATTGTTTCTTTTCAACTCGCTCAAAAAACGCAGCGTGTCTTTAGTAATTACTGTATTTGCCATTCGAATAAGTGGTATAAAATTTATGCTAAAGTTAACCATTTTGGGCTGGATGCTTTTTAAATATTGGTTAATTTTGATACTCAACTTTATATAATGGACAGGTCAATAATCGTAAATAAAATTATCGAAAATAAAAAGCAACCCAATCTCAGATATCGGCTTAAGCGAAATGTGGAAGATTTTACTGACCTTCTATTCCTTACTTTATTTGATATTGAAACTCCTGTTGAGACAAATATTGAATCTCTGGAAATTCAATTTGATGAGTTGATAAATCTTGCTTGTTGGGATGTTGAGAAACCTTGTGCCAAAATATGGGGTAATTATTTGGAAAGACTGCCCATGGTCCTTGAAAAACTGAATTTAGACGCAGAGGCCATAGCTAGTTGCGACCCCGCTTCCTTATCTATTGAAGAAGTTTACATGGCCTATCCCGGCTTTTATGCAATAGCTATCTATCGACTGGCACATGAATTATATAACAAGGGGTTTCCGCTAGTTCCGAGATTAATGACAGAATATGCTCACAGACAAACTGGAGTGGATATAAATCCTGGTGCTCACATAGGAGAATCATTTTTTATTGATCATGCAACTGGAGTAGTCATAGGTGAAACGGCAATAATTAAAAATAATGTAAAAATCTACCAGGGCGTAACATTAGGAGCATTATATGTGGCTAAAAATTTGCAGAAGACCAAGCGCCACCCTACTATAGAGGATAATGTTACAATATATGCAAATGCCACTATTTTAGGTGGCAACACTATAATTGGAGAAAATTCGATAATTGGTGGAAACGCCTGGGTGACTTCATCTGTGGACCCCAATTGTACAGTATTTCACAGCGCTGAAATAAAAATAAAAACCTCGCCTAATAATGTCTCATAGTATTTTAGATCTGATAGGGAACACGCCTCTTGTGGCTTCAAGATCTTTAAATGTCAACCCTGGTGTTACTCTTCTGTTTAAGATGGAAGGTCATAACCCCGGAGGCAGCGTAAAGGACAGGGCTGCTTACAATATGATCAAAAGCGGGATGGAACGTGGAGAGATCAACAGCAGTAGTAAATTAATTGAGGCAACCAGTGGTAATACAGGTATTGCCCTTGCAATGATTACCGGTATTTATAAGCTTAATATTGAGTTGGTAATGCCGGAAAATTCAACTAAGGAACGGGTACAAACCATGCGTGCATATGGAGCAAAGGTTACATTAACCAATGCGGAATTGGGAATAGAAGGCGCCCGGGATTACGCGGAGGCAAAGGTAATTGAGGACGGTTATCAAATGCTTAACCAATTTGCTAATGACGATAACTGGAAAGCACATTTCGCTACCACCGGTCCGGAAATATGGAGGGATACAGCCGGGAAAGTCACCCATTTTGTGTCCTCAATGGGAACAACCGGAACTATCATGGGTACATCTACATATTTAAAAGGTCAAAACAAAAATGTGACCATTGTAGGTGTACAGCCAAAGGATGAATCCAAAATTCCCGGAATTAGAAAATGGCCCAAAAAATACCTTCCAAAGATCTTCAACCCTTCAAAAGTTGATCTGATAATGGAAGTAAGCGAAGATGAAGCAAAAATTATGACCAAACGCCTGGCCAAGGAAGAAGGCATTTTTGCAGGCATGAGTAGTGGTGGAGCAACTGCGGCCGCTTTAAAACTTGCTTCGAGCCTTAAAAGTGGCTTGATTGTTTCTATTATTTGCGACCGTGGTGACCGTTACTTATCTTCAGATTTATTTGACTGATAAGAGGATAGAATTTCCTGAACCCCATCACGATAGACCTGGAATTCCTTTAAATTGTTATGTTGCCCACCCTTTATTGTAAAGAAAGTATTTTTATCGACTGAGATGGAATTAAAAAGGCGTAAACCAGAATTATAGGGCACTACCCGATCTTCTGTGCCATGAAAAAATGCTATTGGACAGCTCACCTCTGAAATGTATTCATAAGTTTTTAATGGATATTTTAGAAACCATTGAACCGGCAAATACGGGAATCGGTTTTTCCCCAAATCTAAAAGACTGTAATAAGGCGTTTCCAGGATTAGGCGAAATGGGCTGTTTTGTGATGCCACCCAAGTCGCGATCCCAGTACCCAATGAACGACCGTACAATGTAATTCCCGACTCATCATAATGTTTTAAGGCGTATTCATAAAATAGCTGCCCATCATTAAAAAGTGATTCTTCACTTAGCTTACCGGTACTTTTTCCATAGGTCCTGTAGTCCATAATAATTACATCATAGTTCTTTTCAACAAAAAAGAGTGCAATACTTCCCCAACGGGTAAGATCACCGGCATTACCATGGTAATAAACAATCACTCCTTCAGGTTGCTCTCGTTTAAAATGAATACCATTTAAAACGGCACCGTCTGCAGCTGTTAAATAAATTTCCTCAAAGGGTTGGGTGAAGGAATAAGTATAGTCTGAAGGCAATTTGGAAGGTAAAAAGATTAGTTTTTCCTGAAGTAAATAGAGCATAGTAGATATAAGTAGATAAGCCGATAGTAGAAATACAGCAGCTTTTTTTAATTTAACCATTTAAACCTTTAAATTGTGTTTTACATGAATACTGGAACCTTTGAGATCAACTTTTATGGGTCTTTTCGTGATGATTTCACCTAACATTTTGTGGTAAGATTCAAATGTATTTAAATTCTTATGTCCTCCTCCAATCACTGTATACAGGGTTGTTGAAGTTGGTTTTATTTTGGATAGCTTTACACTGGTCTTGTAAGGAATCAACTTGTCATCTGTGCCATGAATAATATGTATAGGACAATTTACGTATTGCAGCCATTTATAAGTAGGCATAGGAAATTTTAGCAATATTGAAAGAGGCATAAAAGGAATGTATTTTTTAGCTACTTTACTTAAACTATAGTAGGGAGCATCTAGTATCAACATTCTCGGATTGTTCATAGATGCCAGTTTGGCAGCAAAACCAGAACCTAAAGAACGACCATAAAGAATGATATACTTTTCGTCTACGTTTTCCTTTATTTTATTGTAAATCACTTGCATATCCCGCTTAACAGCCTTCTGTGTGCGCCGACCAGTGCTTTTACCAAACCCCCTGTAATCTACCATTAAAACGTCATAGCCATGCCTTGTAAAATCGACCGCAAACTTCCCCCATCCTTTTATACTTTTAGAATTTCCTTTTAGATAAAATACAATGCCCTTTGGCTGATGTGCTTTAAATCTAAGTCCATTTATTATTGCCCCGTCCCTTGTTTCAATATTATATTCCTCTATTTCCTGGTGCTCATATTGAAATAAAAAATCCGCAGGTAGTTTTTCCGGTTTAAACATTAGGTAATCCTGCAGAAAATAAAGGAGTATGTTAATTAAAACATATGTCAGAAGCAACAAAACAACAATATATACCCAATTTGGCATAGAATTACTTTTGTTTCAATGTACAAAAATTCTGCTTACAGGAATTATTCAAATTCAAGCTTGTGTAATACCAGCCCAGAACCAGGTGCGATATAGGAGATCTTTATATCTGTATCTTCAATTAAGGATAATTCAATTTCATGAATGCTAAGCAGACCTCTACCTAATTGCACTAAGGCACCCATAATCATTCGAACCTGGTACCGCATAAATCCTTTTCCGCAAATTCTTAGTATATAACTGTGCTTTGGAAAAAAACTGGCATTAATTTCTTTATTCTCCATAATTTCACAGGAAGTAAGTGTTCGTGTTACCTGTTTATTCTTGCCTGGTTTTGCTGTGTAAGCCTTAAAATTGTGCGTCCCTTTATAAAGTGCCGCAGCCTTAGTCATAATGTCTATATCGAGATCCTCTAAAATGTTTGCCATGTAAGGAGCACAAAATGGGTGGTTCTTTTCACCAAAGGAAAAAAAATAGCGGTATTCCTTAGATTTACTGTCCTTAATTATATTAAAGTTTTTATTTATATTATCTACTTTAAAAACTTTAATATCAGATGGTAAGTTATTATTGAATGATACAATAAAATCTTTTATGTCCGAAATTGGTGTTTCTTCAACGATCAGTTGAAAAGCCGCATCTAATGCTGAAACTTTTGCGTCAGTTCTCCCCGCACCTAAGATTTTAAATTTTTGCCGGGGAAGAAGGAATTTAAGTGTTTTAAAAAGCATTCCTTCTATAGTTCTTTGTCCTGGCTGTTTTTGCCATCCACTATATCTGAAACCTAAAAACTGAACTCGTATTAAGTAATAATAACGTTTTTTCATAAGGGTTAATATGAATAAATGTAATGCTTCTAGATAGTAATTTCTAAATCTTTGAATTTATTTCTACAATACCATAACTCCTCTGTTTTACCATTTAGGATCCAACATATGTTTGAATTCAATAGAACACTTCAAGTAGGATTTAATTTTTTTGTACTTTGTATACCATAAAACAACCTAAACTGAAACAAAATGAATGAAAAATTAAACGCAAAACCCCCTGTATGGTTTTGGATTGTAAGCATTCTTGCGCTATTGTGGAACCTTATGGGAGTTATGTCATATCTGGGTCAGGCTTATATGACTGATGATATGAAAGCCGAATACACTTCAGATCAATTGGCTTTAATGGATAGCACTCCTGCATGGGCTACGGCTGCATTTGCAATAGCTGTGTGGGGAGGACTTCTGGGATGTATTGCCATATTGCTAAGAAAAAAATGGGCAATACCAGTACTAATGTTATCCCTTATTGGCATACTTGTACAAATGACATATTCATTTTTTATGACTAATGCTGCGGAAATTTATGGTCCGCTACCAGGTGTAATTATTCCTTTGCTTGTTATTATTATTGCTATTGCCCTTGTACAATTCGCCCGGATTGCTGAGAAACGTAATTGGATTTCTTAGAAAGAAACTAATCTCTCCAAAAAGGCGCATATTTAAAACATGCGCCTTTTTAATATGTTGTCCTTTTACAAATATTTGAATTGTATACTTCACTACTGTTCTCCATTAATGATTTAATATTTTAAGTGGTTATTTATAATGGGATGTAAGATAATAAGGAATAGAAATTCTAATAAATACCAAAATTAAAGGGCATACTATGGGTAATACCAAAAAAAGAATGGACATTGTTGATGCTTTAAGAGGCTTCTCTCTTGCAGGAATAGTCATGGTTCATGTTGTAGAAAACTATATAGGTGCACCCTTTCCTGAAGGCGCTATGGAGGCAACACACCTGGGAATTGCCGATAACATTGTGGATGGTTTTATTTTTCTCTTTTTACGCGGTAAGTTTTTTGCCTTGTTTTCGTTTTTATTCGGGCTTAGTTTTTTTATTCAAATGGCAAATGTCAATGATAAAGAATCTAGCTTTGCTGGCCGGTTCCTCTGGCGTTTAATAATTCTTTTGGGGATAGGATATCTGCATAGTTTGTTCTACAGAGGCGATATTTTAACTATTTACGCTTTCCTTGGAATCTTTCTGATTCCTTTCTATAAGATAAACAATAAGTGGGTTCTTGGAATTGCCGCCCTTCTTTTTATTGGATTAGGAAGATATTTGGTTTTTGGGTTTTACAATAATGATAACTTATTTACCCCAGGGACTTTTGATCTCAATAGCCCGTTAATTGTGGATTACTTTAATACTATTAATAATGGTACCCTATGGCAGGTATTTGAAACAAACGCAATAGATGGTCATCTGATGAAGATGGATTTTCAGTTAGGTATTTTTTCAAGAGGATATTTAACTTTTGGATTCTTCCTGTTAGGCTTATATGTAGGGCGGCTTCAGTTATTTAGAAATTTTATGGATCAAAAGAAGCTTGTAAAGAATGTATTATGGGGATCCGTGGTTCTATTTGTTGTTTCTATTGGATTAATTATAGCAATTTTTTCTCAGCTTGGGCCGGAAGTTAAGTTTGATAATTGGGTTGCCATGTTTGGACTAACGGCACTCGATTTGAATAATATTGGAATGACTTTTATCATAATGGCAAGTTTTGTTATCCTATATAGAAAGCAGAAAACCGGTAAATGGCTAGCAACATTTGCACCTTATGGCCGCATGGCTCTTACCAACTATGTGTTCCAAAGTATAGTTGGCACTTTTATCTTTTTTGGCTGGGGCCTTGGATACCTGGGTGAATTGAGGAATATCTATACTTTTTTGTTCTCTATTGTTATTATTTTAGTTCAAATGGGTCTCAGCAAATGGTGGCTAGGTAAATTCTACTATGGCCCACTTGAATGGGTGTGGCGAAGCTTAACTCATTTTAGGCTCTTCCCTCTTCGTCGCAATCGCATGAATTAGATTAGAAAATGCTGCCATAAAAAGGGAAATGCCTGTATTTTCGCCACAACTTTTTGTGGTTACTCAACATTGTTTGCGGTTCATCGAATTTTTTCAAATAAAGAATATAGGCTTGCGTTAAAAATTGCAACGAGGTTCCCCAAAGCCTTGCAACCTACTTATATGAAGGCAATTTTAAGACTATTTTCCTGGAGGAAATGTATGGTACTATCCATTGCAGTTATTGCAATTCTTATAGTTCTCAACTTTTATGGTTTGTATACCAATAAGTTTTATTTGTTCAAATTTGATAACTATATATTTCCATTATTTACAGTTGTACATTTTATTTATCTATATGTCCTATGGTTTAAAATAAAAGATCAGGAATATACAGACCCACAAATGCGCAATCTGGAATATGCCATGTATGGCATTTTTCTTATTTACATATTTAAAATAATGGATACGGGATATATATTGCTTAGTTATTCTGAATTCCAGGACCATATTATGCCAAATACATTTATACCTGTTGGCACAGTTATTTTCCTTATGCAGTTCTTTTTACTTTTCCTAACCATATTGACCTTTAAACACAGAACATTAATAGTGGGGCCATATAATTTTGATAACCTTAATGAGAATATTGATTCGTGGCAATAACAATTTTCTATTATGTTATGGCAATGCAAAAGACCTTGGATGAATTTCCAAGGTCTTTTCACTTAAAGCAATTATATCTTAATCTGTTGTAATTTTCATCATTACATAACAAATAAAAGTGACGGAGAATCCAACATTACTACAGAATTCTAAAATTTTGATTGCAATTCTGTAAGGAAAATGTGATCACTTCGGCTACTATTATGATAATAATGGATCTGCATTAAACCACTATTACGATTTTGAGTCGCCCTAAGGAGGGTAGCTCACTTATTTTGAACCTCCCGGTATATAGAGTGGGTTGAGAATTGCTATGAAGACAAAAGCCCTTGATTAAAAGGGCTTTTGTTATTTAAATATAGCTTATAATTTACTTATAAAACTTCCATAAAGGTCTTTAAATTGATATCCCTTTTGAAATCTGCGCTTACTTAACTTTTTGTTAGCAACAAGTCCCCACAATAGAAATTCCTTAAGAAAAAATGTGTCCTCCATGGGAATATCTGGCTGATGCCTTTTAATAAGCGTGTTTAGTTCTGGTATACTATTGAGGGTAGCTTCATATTCATCATCTGTTAGATTGTCCATTAGATCAAATCCCTCACTTTCAAAGAACCAACTAATCAAGTCATCATAGGGGCTTTCAGCGTCCTTATGTTCTAATTTCTCAATCTTTGGAAAATAATTGGAGAACAACGTTTTTATTGCATCTTCAAATAGTATAAGTGCAACTGTATCTACACCCTCCTGTTCGCCTTCATATACCAATTCTATTTTGCCAGTAATAGCCGGAATGACTCCCATAAAATCACTAAGTCTTACCTGGGTCTTATCCTTACCGGAGATTAATGCCCTTCGTTCTGCTGTGCTCAGCAGGTTTTCGAAGGCCGTGATACTTGTTCGTGCACTAACACCACTTTTTGAATCTACATATTCGCTTTTTCGTGCCTCAAAACTAATCTGCTCAAGTAAATCTTTCGCCATGTCTGGCACATAAATAGATTTTGCCTGTCTCTCATCTAATTGAGCCTCCTGCTCGGTAATTTTTCTGGCAATTTCAATTTCTTCAGGGTAATGCGTAAGAATTTGAGATCCTATCCTGTCCTTTAAAGGTGTGACTATACTACCCCTGTTCGTATAATCTTCGGGGTTAGCCGTAAAAATAAACTGAATATCCAGGGGTAACCTCAATTTAAAGCCTCTAATCTGAATATCTCCTTCCTGCAATATATTAAATAAGGATACCTGGATCCTTGATTGGAGATCCGGTAGCTCGTTAATAACAAATATACAGCGGTTTGAGCGTGGAATCATTCCAAAATGGATAACCCTGTCATCTGCATAAGATAGTTTCATATTTGCGGCCTTAATAGGGTCTACATCGCCAATTAAATCCGCTACAGTAACATCTGGTGTGGCTAGTTTTTCATAAAAACGATCTTCTCTGTTCAGCCAGGTAATAGGAGTTTTATCAGCCTTCTCCTTAATAAGTTCTCTACTGAATCGGGATAAGGGCTTAAGAGGGTCATCATTAATCTCAGATCCCTCAATAACAGGTATCCATTCATCTAGCAGATTTACCATCAGCCTTGCCAAGCGTGTTTTGGCCTGACCTCTAAGTCCTAATAAATTAATATTATGGCGCGATAAAATGGCACGCTCTAATTCAGGAATTACCGATTCTTCATACCCCCATATCCCGTGAAAAGTCTCTTCGCCTTTGCTTATTTTATCGCGTAGATTCCATCTTAGTTCATCCTTTATGCTCCTGCTTTGATAGCCTGCAGCTTTGAGCTCTCCTAAGGTGGATATTTTACTATAATCGATTTTCATAATTATCTAAAGCTTTATATAACAAATTATTATGGACTTAATATAATGTTTTACTTTAATCTTTTTTTTCTATTTTGTTCGTAATCTTCAAAAATCATTTCTCCTAAACCTTCCAGGCCTGTAAAAAATGCTTTTCCATTATTAGCTTCCGTAAAATGCCTTATGAATTGTCTCAAATAAGGGTCTTGCGCTATCATGAAGGTAGTGATGGGAATATGTAATTTTCTAGCCTGCCTTGCTGTATTGTAACATTTTTCAACAATAAAATCGTCGAGACCAACACTATTTTTATAATATGTGCCATCGGGCATTCGCAAACAACTGGGTTTACCATCCGTGATCATGAAGATTTGCTTGTTAGTATTTCTTTTTCTCCTCAACATATCCATAGCAAGCTGTAATCCGGCAACAGTATTGGTATGGTAGGGTCCTACTTTTAGGTATGGAAGGTCCTTAATGGGAATAGGCCAGGCATCATTGCCAAAAACTAAAATATCAAGAGTATCTTTCGGGTACCTTGTTGTAATAAGCTCGGCCAAGGCCATGGCGACCTTTTTGGCTGGTGTAATGCGATCCTCTCCATATAGGATCATAGAATGACTAATGTCTATCATCAATACAGTACTCATTTGTGCTTTAAAATGGGTGTCTTCTACCACAAGATCTTCTTCTGTGAGGGAAAAACTATCCATGCCATGGTTAATCTGGGCATTTTTTAAACTTTCCGTCATAGAAATATGCTCTAAAGAATCTCCATAACGATACTCCCTAAAATCACCAGTATGCTCGTCTCCTCGACCTGATTTACCGGTCTTATGACTCCCCGCTCCACTTCTCTTAAGTTTGCCAAAAATCTGATCTAAAGCACGTTTACGAATTATTCGTTCCATTTTAGCAGTAATAGCCAGACTTGCTTCACCCGGTTCACCTTTTCCATCACCACTACCCTCTTTCAATTCTTCCCGTAAAAATCCCTTTGCCTTCAAGTCCGCAATAAAATCATCAATGGTATAATTCTCATCTGTAAGTTCATACTCCTGATCCAATTCTCTTAACCAATCCAGGGCTTCGTCTACATCACCTGAAGTATGTGTAATAAGTTCCTGAAAAATCTCAAAAAGTTTTTCAAAAGGGGTAAGTTCTGGTGCCTCGTAATTTAAAAAACGAAAGCCTTTTCCTGTTTTCATAGCCATTAGCTAAAAATACTACATTTCATAAAATGCACTATTATATTTAAGAAAACTTAAGGATTTTGGACTATTTTGTTGAATGCCTGCTCTTGAGTATGTCCACTGCATCATTTAGGTGATAACCTTTAGCCTGTAATAAAATAAGATAATGAAAAAGTAGGTCGGCACTTTCCTGAAGAAAAAGATTGTCATTATCATCCATTGCTTCAATGACAGTTTCTACTGCTTCTTCACCAACTTTCTGGGCAATTTTGTTTATCCCACTTTTAAACAAGGAACTTACATAGCTCTTATCATTACTACTATTCATTTTTCTATCGGATATTATAGCTTCAAGCTGGGTCAGAAAACCAAAATTTTGATCATTCGTTTTATCCCAGCAGGTATCGCTTCCCTTGTGGCATGTAGGCCCCTGGGGGTCTGCATAAATTAATAAGGTATCATTGTCACAATCAATTTCAACATTTACCAATTTCAGATAATTTCCACTTTCCTCACCTTTTTGCCATATTCTATTTTTGCTTCTACTATAAAAGGTAACTTTTCCGGTCTGCATAGTTTTTTTGAGGGCCTCTTCATTCATATAACCAAGCATTAACACATTTTTGGTAGTATTGTCCTGGATTATTGCCGGTATAAGTCCATCTTTATTTTTGTCAAATGCTACTTCCATAGTATTATTCTTTTATTGCAGAGTAAAATTTAGTTATAATCTAACAGGAATACCATTATCCTGTAATTCCTTTTTAAGGTCTTTTATCTCCATTTCTTTAAAATGAAATACACTGGCAGCCAGTGCGGCATCTGCTTTACCATCATTAAAGGTATCTATAAAATGTTGCATGTTTCCAGCGCCACCTGAGGCAATTATAGGGATATTACGCTCTGTTGAGAGTCTGGCCAGTGTTTCGTTGGCAAATCCGTTTTTTGTGCCATCATGGTCCATAGATGTAAATAATATTTCTCCTGCGCCTCTTTCTTCAACTTCCTTTGCCCATTGAAACAGCTCTAATTCTGTAGGTACTTTACCTCCTACAAGATGTACCTTCCATACACCATTTATTTGTTTAGCGTCTATAGCCACTACTATGCACTGAGAACCGAATTTGGCAACCAGTTCATTAATTAAATCGGGGTTTTTAACTGCAGAGGAATTTATAGAAATTTTGTCTGCCCCATTATGCAATAGAATATCAACATCTTCCACAGAAGAAATACCACCTCCAACTGTGAAAGGGATATTAACTTTTTCTGCTACGCGTTTAACCAAATTAGCAAGGGTCTTTCGCCTTTCCTCGGTTGCAGAAATATCAAGAAATACCAATTCGTCTGCACCTTCATTTGCATATACTTCTGCAAGTTCAACAGGGTCTCCTGCGTCTCGTAAATCAACAAAATTAATACCTTTTACTGTACGGCCGTCCTTTATATCCAAACAAGGAATTATTCTTTTTTTAAGCATGGTCTATAGTTCGTTTTTAATATTCAAGTCCCTTCCATCATAAAATCCTAAATCCTTGTTGGTCATAAGTTTTGTCCAAAACGCAATTTGACCTGTATGATAGGAATAGTGTTCAACTGCATGAATTACAATTCCAATTCCCGAGAGAGTAAATCCCTGGACTTCGCGTTTTTTTATTAATTGTCTTTTATTACATCCATTAAGCACAAGCCTGGCCTTTTTAACGGTATTTTCCAATTTTTGTATAAGCTGGGTTTTAGTAAGCCCACCGTTTATTGAAAATTCTTCATCCCTTTTTCTATAATCATCTTGTTCTCCTAAAGACGCAATAATATATTGGGTCATATTGCCACAAATATGTAGTATTTGGTTGCCGATACTATTGGACGAATCGTTTGGTTTTTTCCAGATATTTGATTCTGAAACAGAATCAAGACTAATTTTAATCATTCGTGTTCCCTCATCTAATCTGAAAATAGAATTTTCCAAAAATTCTGACACCCATTCATCTTCTATATTATTCATGCTGATAATATAAATTGTTCTAATTGCTCTAAACTAATCTTATTCTCATAGATGGCTTTACCTAATATAGCACCCTCGCAACCAATTTCTTGTAATGATGGTAAATCATCGTAACAGGCAATACCTCCACTGGCAATAAGACAGATGCCGGGAACTTCTACATCTTCCACGCCGCTCATACTTACCTCCGTCTTATTTATCCTTGTTTCTGCAAGAAGCCGCTTGTATAACTCTATTGCCGGTCCTGCTAACATCCCGTCCTTTTTAATATCCGTACAAATGATATATCGGATCCCTTTCTTTTGGTAATCCTTAACAAATGGAATCAATTTCTTATCCGATTCTTCCTGCCATCCTGTAATTGCAATTCGTTCGTCCTTAACATCTGCTCCCAGGATGATTCGATTTGCTCCATAGGTTTCAATCCATCCCAGAAAGGTGTCCCGGTCATTTACTGCGATGCTGCCTCCCGTTATTTGCCCGGCACCACTATCAAAGGCAATTTTCAAATCTTCATTGGTCTTCAGACCCCCTCCAAAATCGATTTTTAAATTTGTTTTAGTGGCAATGGTTTCTAAAACCTTATAATTTACAATATGTTTTGCTTTTGCACCATCGAGATCTACCAGGTGAATGTATTTAATTCCGTGAGCTTCAAATTTGATTGCTACTTCCAAAGGACTTTCGTTATAAACCTTTTTGGTAGTATAATCTCCCTGTGAGAGCCTGACACATTTACCTCCTATAATATCTATTGCCGGGATTAATCTCATTTATCTTATTTTTTGCATCCATGTTTCCGGTTCAGAAATTTTGCGAAACCCATATTTTCCATAAAAGTTTTGGGAATCTTTGGTTCTTAACCCTATACCATTTATTTCCTGAAGTTCAGGTAATTTCATAATATAATCCATCAAAAAACTTCCTACTCCTTTGCCCTTGTATTCATCTATAACAAATACGTCCATTAACCATGCGAAGACTACATAATCTGTAACAAGACGTGCAAAACCAATTTGCGCCTTACCGTCAAATACGCCAAAGCAAATTGAATTTTCCATAGATTTCATAACTTCTTCTATACCTCGCCCTTTTGCCCAGTATGATTGCTTAGAAAGATAATTATGTACCAAAGCAACATCCATTTCTAGATTATTTGTACTGATTCTCAATTCTTTCATTTCATGCTATAATGTTAGAAAGTTTTTTAAAATCCGTGCTCCAACTTTACTGCTTTTTTCAGGGTGAAACTGAACCCCATAAAAGTTATCTTTCTGTAAAGCACTACTATATGCAATTTCATATTCCGAGACCGCTATAGTTTCTTTGCATATTGGGGCATAATAACTGTGTACCAGGTAAATATGATCTTTTTCAATTACGTCCTTAAATAAGGCAGATTTAAGATTTGTTATTTGATTCCATCCAATTTGCGGAACTTTAACGTGGTTAGTAAATCTGACAACATCTGTATTAAAAATGCCTAAACCTATAGTATTTCCTTCTTCAGAAGTATGGCACATCAGCTGCATGCCCAGACAAATACCTAAAACAGGCTGTTGTAATTCCGGAATTACCCTGTCTAAACCGCTTGCTTTCAATTTATTCATAGCACTACTTGCTTCCCCAACACCCGGAAATATCACACGATCAGCGGTCCTTATCTCTTCAGCCTTATCACTTAATATGGCCTCAATCCCAAGGCGTTTGAAAGCAAACTTTATACTTTGGATATTTCCAGCACCATAATTTACTATAACCAATTTCATTTACTTTGTTACTTTGGCGATTCTTTATTTCCAAACTCTGAATCGATTTCTAGAGCATTCCTTTTGTTGTTGGCAATAATAGTTTATCCGCATCACGCTTTACAGCCATCTTGATTGCTTTGGCAAAAGCTTTAAATATAGCTTCTATCTTGTGATGCTCGTTGGTTCCTTCTACTTTTATATTCAAATTGGCTTTTGCTCCATCCGAAAAAGATTTAAAGAAATGATAAAACATTTCTGTTGGCATTTTACCAATCATTTCGCGTTTAAACTCTGCCTCCCAAACTAACCAACTACGCCCTCCAAAGTCAAGAGCTACCCGTGCAAGACAATCGTCCATTGGCAGACAAAACCCATAACGTTCCATTCCTAACTTATTCCCCAGAGCAGTGTGAAATACCTCACCCAAGGCAATCCCTGTATCCTCTATGGTATGGTGTTCATCTACTTCTAAATCACCCTTTACCTTAATATCCAGGTCCATTTGACCATGCCGGGCAAGTTGGTCTAACATATGATCAAAGAATAAAATCCCTGTAGAAATATTGCTTATCCCGGTTCCATCTAAATTCAGATGAATACGAATATCAGTTTCTTTAGTTTTTCTTGAAATTTCAGCAACTCTGTTTTCAAGTTTTAAAAAATCATAAATGGCCTTCCAATCTGCCGTTTCCAGGACAATTGTTTCTTTTAATTCCTCCTCCTGAACAGTGATCTCATTTGTTCCCAAATATGTATTGGTATTTATATAAATTCCTTTGGATCCCAAGTTTTTTGCCAGTTCCATATCGGTTAACCGATCGCCAATTACGAAAGAGTTTAGCAGGTCATATTCTTCAGCGAAATACTTCTTCAACATAGCTGTACCCGGTTTTCGGGTCTCGGCATTTTCATGTGGGAAGGTTCGATCTATGTGGGATTCTGTAAAGACTATCCCCTGGCCCTCAAAACACTTAAGAATAAAATTATGAGCCGGCCAAAATGTTTTTTCGGGGAATGTCTCTGACCCAAGACCATCCTGATTAGTCACCATGACCAATTCAAAATCGAATTCCATGGCTATTCTGCTTAGATAGCTAATGACCCCCCGATAAAATACTATTTTTTCTAAACTGTCTGTTTGTTCGTCCGGCGGTTCAACAATAAGTGTACCATCACGATCAATGAATAAGACCTTTTTCTTGGTCGATTGTAGTTTCATCACAAGGAGTTTAATACTTTTAACAATGTTTTGTTCTCTTCCGGGGTACCTATTGTAAACCTAAGGGTATTATAGCAAAGTGGTTGTGTTGATCTGTTTCGAACCACCACCCCTAATTCCAATATTTCCTGATACCTTTTATCTGCATCATCTACCTTTACCAATATAAAATTGGCATCTGTAGGATATATTTTTTTTATATAATAGATTTCGGCTAGCTGTCCTACAATTCGATCTCTTTCCACCAAAATTTCAGTGATCTGTTCTTCTACTAAAGCTGTATTCTGGAGCATTTGTAATGCCTTTTGTTGCGTAAGTTCATTTACATTGTAAGGTGGCTTTATACGGTTTAAGATGGCTATTATATCTTCGGATGCATAGCATACTCCTAAGCGTAAACCAGCCATTCCATAGGCTTTGGAAAATGTCCTGGTTACTATTAGATTAGGAAACCGGCCAAGTTTATTAAGCCAACTACTCTGGGTTGTGAAATCAATATATGCTTCATCAACGACTATTAAACCCTGAAAATTATTCAGCAGATATTCTATATGTGTCACGGAAAAACTATTCCCTGTAGGGTTGTTAGGTGAACATAGGAAGATAACCTTGGTATTCGAATTTATAGACTCCAAAATTTTATCCACATCAAGCTCAAAACTTTCCGCTAAGAGAATCTCCCTGTTCTCTATCGCATTAATACCTGCCAGTACTTTATACATTCCGTAGGTAGGTGGCATTGTAATGATATTATCTCTATGTGGTTCACAAAAGGCCCGGAAAATAAGATCCAGTACCTCGTCACTTCCGTTCCCTAGCAGAATATTAGCTGGGGATAAAGAAAACCTTTTAGCCAAAAGAGTTTTAAGCTGACGTTGTTGCGGATCCGGATAACGATTGATCCCATTAGAATAAGGGCTCTCATTGGCATCAATAAACACCATTTTAGAACCGTCAGAGGTATATTCATCCCTGGCAGATGAATAAGGTTTTAATTCCCTTACATTTTCCCGAACTAATCTATAAAGGTCAAATTTCATATACCTTATTCTTAAAGCTCCTATTGTTGAACGTTTTTTAAACTTTGAAGTCTTAGAGATACAGCATATTTATGTGCCTGAAGCCCTTCTGCCTCCGCCATTACTTCAATCGTATTCCCAATATTCCGTATTCCCGTCTCAGAAATCCTTTGAAAAGTAATGCTCTTGGTAAAACTGTCCAGATTTACGCCGCTATATTGTTTTGCATAACCGTTCGTTGGCAAGGTATGATTGGTTCCGGAGGCGTAATCACCCGCACTTTCAGGGGTATAATTCCCAAGAAAAACAGAACCTGCATTCACCACGCTTTTTATATAATATTCTTCGTCTTTACAACAGACAATAAAGTGTTCAGGTCCGTATTCATTTATTAGTTCGATGGCAATTTCATCACTTTCAACAAAGATCAACTTACTATTTTCAATTGCCTTTTTAGCGATGACAACCCTCGGTAGATTGATAATTTGTTTTTGCAATTCCACCTCGACTTTTTCTATAAGCGATTTGGATGTAGATACCAGTATTACCTGACTATCTGTCCCATGTTCTGCCTGACTTAAAAGATCTGAGGCTACAAAACCTGCATTTGCAGAATCATCTGCGACTACTAAAAGCTCGCTTGGACCCGCTGGCATATCTATAGCAACACCAAATTTGGTTGCAATTTGTTTAGCTACGGTAACAAATTGATTACCAGGGCCAAATATTTTATAAACCCTGGATATACTCTCTGTTCCGAATGTCATGGCCCCTATTGCCTGAATACCGCCAACTTTAAAAAGCTGAGTAATGCCACAAAGTTTAGCCGTGTAAAGAATGGCTGGGTTTATTTTACCAGATTTATCGGGAGGTGTACATAAAATCAACTCAGAACATCCAGCAATATTGGCTGGAATTGCCAGCATTAAAATAGTGGAAAATAAAGGAGCTGTACCTCCGGGGATATAGAGGCCTATTTTTTGAATAGGCCTTTTTTCCTGCCAGCATATCACGCCTTGAGTGGTTTCAATTTCAATCTTAGCTGTTTTCTGAGCTCTATGGAATTTTTCGATATTAGATTTTGCAGTTTGTATAGCTTCCTTTAGCTGCCCCGGAACTAAAGCTTCTGCTTCAATATACTCAGCAGGGCTTACCAATAAATCAGAGTATTCAACTCCATCAAATTGCTTAGTATATTTATGTAAAACCTTATCGCCATCTTCCTGCACTTCATTAAAAATCTGCATTACGGTGTCCTCAATATCTTTAACAGTTTGAGTTGGACGCCTTAGAATAAATGGCCAGTCTTGTTTTTTAGGATTGAATATTTTTTTCATAACACCATTTTCTCAATCGGGCATACTAATATTCCCTCAGCACCTGCCTTTTTCAATTCATTTATGACCTCCCAGAATTTATCTTTATTGATTA
>CAZHWD010000162.1:0-2115 GCA_964536335.1 uncultured Eudoraea sp.
TCCGATGGGATAAATTCAAAGGGACCTAAAACTTAACAATGCCAAAAATATTCGTTATGGTAATCTTTCTCCGATGAGCTTTCATTGGATGCAAAAATCATTGACCTGACGATAATCTTGTATCACGATCATTAAATCGCATTCTTGCCGACCACAATATATTGTGGTATAGTCCGCATGACTTTGTGTCCAGATAGTGGCAAGCTATCAAAAGTCAGAATTCCATCAAATCTGGGATTAATTTTAGCGTATATCACAAATTTACCCGAAGTCTGAATACTCTCAATAAATCTGCAATTTTTTAATATTGAGCCCAACCACAACATGTGGCATCCACCTTAGTTATGATATTTAGCAATAATTATGAAAAATGTGTCAATGAAGATAGAAAAATTAGGTTTCAATAAGTGGTTTTTTGATAAAATTGATTCTACAAAATTGATTGATCATCAAATTGCAAGAGTCATTACTGTCAATAAGGATAGTTATACCATTGACAACGGCAAGGGTGAAGTGTCAGCCGAAGTAACTGGTAAACTTATGTTTAGTGCTGATTCTCCATTAGATTACCCAGCCACCGGAGATTGGGTAATTGCTCAATATTTTGATAATGATTCCTTTGCCATCATTAGTGAGATTGTTCCAAGAAAATCCGTATTAAAACGGAAAACATCGGGTAAGAAGATCGAGTTTCAATTAATTGCTACTAATATCGACACTGGCTTAATCGTTCAATCACTTGACAACAATTATAATCTCAGACGATTAGAACGCTATCTGGTCATGATAAATCAGAGCGATATCCAACCGGTTGTATTATTGAGTAAAAGTGATCTACTTCCAGTTAGTGAGATAGATAAAAAAGTTGATGAAATTCATGCTCTAATTCCTGACCTTCGAGTATTGCCTTTTAGCAATGAAGACAATACAAAGCTGAAACTTGTCAAAGAGTTGTTGGCTCCTCGTAAAACTTATTGTTTGCTTGGGTCATCGGGGGTTGGTAAATCTACCTTAATAAATAACCTTCTGGATGAAGTGCGACTTAAAACCCATAACGTTAGAGAAAAAGACGGAAAAGGAAGACATATAACGACATGCCGTCATTTGATAAAATTAAAAAATGGGGCAATGATCATTGATACGCCAGGTATGCGAGAACTCGGAAATTTTGCGATTGATACTGGTATTCATGGCACATTTGATGAAATTACAGAGCTTTCAAATCAATGCCGCTATAATGATTGTACCCATACACAAGAGCAAGGCTGTTCAATATTGGCTGCGTTAAAAGACGGAATAATTTCTCAGGAACGTTATCAAAATTTTGTTAAATTAAATAATGAATCTGCTTTTTATGAAATGTCATATATAGAGAAAAAGCGAAAAGATAAAAAGTTTGGGAAATTGGTTAAATCTGTAATGAAAGAAAAAAAATACAGAAGGTAGAATCCGACATTAACAAGTATTTCTACTTTTTCGGATTATTACAAGATATAGTGGTTGTAATAGCTTTTTGGAAAGGAGTGATATCTCCAACGAATCAAAGTTTTCCGAAGTTCCCAAAAACCTGTGATATCATTTTTTTAAGAAGACGACGCAGCCAGGGACTACCGCCATGATTCGGCCAATATTTATTGAAATCCATTTTGGATATCAGTATCGTATCACCAGTTTGACAATAAGAAAAACAAGGCTTATCTGAATGGCTCGACGGTTCAAAAAATTAACTCCGGATTGACACCCGTTCATCCTGTATATTAAGATCATTTAATTTTAGTATCCATTATTCCATAAAAAACGACATAC
Organism: uncultured Eudoraea sp.; assembly: GCA_964536335.1. Lineage (GTDB taxonomy): Bacteria > Bacteroidota > Bacteroidia > Flavobacteriales > Flavobacteriaceae > Eudoraea. The sequence goes on from CAZHWD010000162.1 coordinate 1,807, forward strand.
GCCATAATGAAAAAACAACAAATCAAGACCCGGTTGCGGAACATTCTATCCATTGCACCGCAATTACATGATATTATAGTATCTTCCGCTACCATCGAGGAAAAAAAGGACGATGTTCACACTTGGCTGTCCGACATATTGGTGAAAACCTATAAAGACAACTCCAATATTAAGCCTTTGGAATATAGCCTGGTGCATGATGCCATTACCGTTTTTCGAAGGATCCTTTCGGATCGAAGTGAAAAGTTGGCCGGTTACAGTTTTATAGGATACCTGGTCACCTTGTCGACGGCTTCAAACGATGAAGTT
>CAZHWD010000163.1:0-1825 GCA_964536335.1 uncultured Eudoraea sp.
AACTACTATTTTGATGCTGCCATTGTAAATGATGAATTGCATTTTGACTATAAGTTCAAAAAAGGGATTTGTCAAAACATGAATGCTTCATTTTTGTTGAAGAAAATGAAGATAGTTGAATAATATATGGATTCACTAACGCAAATAGTTTTAGGGGCCTCCGTTGGAGAGGCGGTACTTGGTAAAAAGGTGGGGAATAAGGCTATGCTCTATGGTGCAATAGCTGGTACAATACCCGATCTTGATGTCTTAAGTCGCTATTTTGTAGACACGGTTACTTATACTGAATGGCACAGAGGATTTAGTCATTCTATCCTATTCAGCCTTCTTTTTGCGCCTATTTTCGGATGGCTGATTTCTAAAATTGAAAAAAATTCCGGGGCAAGCTGGCAGGAATGGTCCAAACTTATGTTCTGGGGTTTGTTTACGCATTCTATTTTGGATTCCTTTACCACCTGGGGCACGCAACTTTTTTGGCCTTTTGATGTTCGGTTGGCTTTTCAGAATATTTTTGTAATCGATCCTTTATATACTTTTCCTTTTCTGTTTTTCCTGATTCTGACTATGAGGCAACACAGGCTGTCACCGGCCAGAAGAAAATATAACAGAATAGGCCTTATGGTTAGCACAGCTTATCTGGCAGTAACCATACTATTGAAGGGAATTACTTATAGGAAATTTACCGATAATTTGGAGGATCAGGAGATTGCTTATGAGCAGATTGAGACCAGGCCGACTCCTTTTAATTCAATATTGTGGACCGCTAATGTGGATGCAGGTAAAGAATATTTAATAGGAGAATATTCCTTGTTTGATACCAAACCAATTGTGTTCAGGGGTTATCCAAAAAACCACAGCTTATTGGGAGAACTGGCGGGTGAGGACAAGCTTAACCGATTAATAAAAATTACCGAAGGTTGGTATACCATTTCGCGTAAGGAGCAAACCTTACTCTTTAATGACCTTCGATTTGGCTTGATAAGCCTGAATCCCATTGATCCTAAATTTGCTTTTAGCTATAAGTTGCTAAAACAAAATAATGAGCTCACAGTCAAGGAAACCCCAAAATTCAAAGAAGACGCACAAAACGTTTTAATAGAATTATGGGCTCGGATCTGGGGGAATTAAATCCCGGGTTTTCTATTCTTTTTTCTTGGTTAATATTCCTTATAAGCTTTTTATCTGAAGATCATGAAAAGTATCTGCCTGCAACCTTAATAATTCTTCTGCTTTCAGCTTTTTATATGCGTACACAGCTTCTTCTTCGGCTATTTCACCATATATTTTTTCATTTAAACTAGTATCTGTAGCCAGGATATTTTGTCGCTGTAATACCTTTTGCATAACCCAGGTCTCAACGGCACTTTCCTCATCTTCCAGTTTCAGATCATAGGGTCCTTTTGGAGCAAGGAGTTTAACAATTATTGGTGATGTTTCTATGGCCAGGAATAGCAGGAAAATAAAGAAGGAGGGAAACCACGGCAGTTCTCCCAGGGCATTTATGCGTGCCATAAGACCATCAAACCCGTCAATAATTGGTTGAGAATCATCAACTGCCTTCGAATATTCTGTATTAAGCCCGGTGATCTGGGTTTCTATCCCCGATATTTTATTTGCATTTGCTTCCTTTAATTGTCTTAGCTCCAATAAAGCGGCATCGTGCTTTTCCCGTTTTTCTTTATATACCGGTCCTTTGCCCAAAAGCATAGTTCCGGCTCTTCCTTCAGCCTCTGAAATATAAGTGTCGTAGAGGGCGTTAGTCTCAGCTTCTTTTATATTTATTTCATTCTTAAGGGCTGCAATATCTTCATTCAGACTGGCAACC
>CAZHWD010000164.1:0-3713 GCA_964536335.1 uncultured Eudoraea sp.
CCCATCATCGTTGACCGAAGAAAGGTTAAAAAATTTAACGCCTATTTCTTTTCCGCTTTCTGTATGAGTAGCGGACCAGGTGCCGTATACCCGTATAATACCGGCACTGGCGTTCGCATTTTGTACCGGGAACACGGAGCCAGACCAGAAGCCATTGGCTGTAGAATCCGGCATTACGATTCCTTCTGCATATTTAATATTGTCAAAGCCATCATGATAGCCTTTTAAGGCTGCAATAAGATCTTCTTTCCCTAACCATTGGTTTCCGTTATAAGCCGGAGGGCTCCATTTCATATCATCTGCGAGTAAAGCACTTTGAGCCTCTATATCTTCGTCGCTATGTGCCTGAAAAAAAGCGCGAATTACGGCCACTTTTTTATCAAAGGCGGCAGAATCCGGAGCGTCACTTTCTACCATAATCATTTCCACCTCTTGTTCTTTTTCTTTACAGCCGAAAAGGGTCAATACAGCTAGCATTAATAGTCCAAACAGTTTTGTTTTCATTATTGTTATATTTAAAGGTTAGTATTTCCGGGGGAGTGATTAACAAGATACAAATTTTTCAGCGATACTTCTATCTATTGACATACAAGAATTCTCGGAATCCTGGACAATTGTGATCAAATTGAAGAAATGAAAAGATTAATGAAAGGCAGTTTTGCTCTTACCGAGCTGAAAACACCTTTAATCTATAGTTTGGCTGTGCCTTATCTGTTCTTCTTTATTTTTCCGAAGATCGAACTTACTGTAAAAAAATAGGCGGATGGTATGGTTCAGGTTGTAATCTATCCCACTGGGTAACTGCTGGTAGACCATCATATAGCCAAAGTCGAAACTCCACGTCCGGCTGAGCTTTTGTTTTATACCTATAGTAAAACGATTTTGATCAAAAGTATTGAATACGACTTCTTTTCCGAAATTAAGGTGGATTTCATCCGCGACTAAAAAAGAAGTTTTACTACCTTGTTTAAACGGGATACTAATGCTAAACAGAAAACGGATACGGTTAATAAAAAAATTGTCTTGCAAAGATACCCCTCCCTCCACATTGTTAAAAAAGCGTTGCTCTGTGCGTATTCTGAACAAACCGCTAAAAGTAGGGTAGGTGTCTGCCAGGATAAACTCCTGGTATATCCTATTTTCGTTTAGATAAAAGGTCCAGTTTTCGTCTTTGGCCAGCCAGAGATGTCCATAGCCTGCAGAGATCTTCAGGTTGCTATTAAAGCCATATCGCGCTCCGAAACGGATAAAATTAAAACTAGGATCTTTTACAAAATTGCTGCGCCGCATATGCAAGTCGGCCAGACCTGACCAATGCTTGGTAAATTGGAAAACACTGTTAATCGAAATCCAGGCCTGCACCTGCTGATTTAGATTTTTGGTTGGTGGTTCTACTTCAGTTTGTGCATACATCCAAACAGGAAGGAAGAAAAGAATGCAGCAAAGAGTTTTTAGACTTTTACAGATCAATAATCCAATTTTCTGCAAATATATCTGATCGACCCGCTAAAAAAAATAAAAATAATTTTTTTCAAATGGCCCCGGTATAATAGCAACAATTTTCGTAACTCCTCAAACAAAGTGCCGAGGATAGCTCGGAAGATGGGTTATTCTACCTGGAGGTAATCGTTTAACCTGTCAAAAGTGGAACCCCAACCATTGTAAAAGCCCATTTTCTCTTGCTGTTTGCAATATTCTTCGGTTGGATGAACAACATTAAAAGTAAAATTGGTTTTATCTTCTTTGGCTTCGAACAAGGCTTGTATTTCCACACCCTCTGTCATTGGTTTAAAATCTGCGGATGAAATTATTTTTTCTAGCTCAACGATTTCTGAATACACACCTTCAGTAATAAATTCATTTCCGTCTGGCATTTTCATAACATACCTCCAGCGGCCACCAACTTTGAAATCATGTTGGATTACTTTGGTTTGCATTCCTTTTGGCCCCCACCAAAGAGCAATCTGTTCAGCCTGTGTCCACGCATCCCAAACAACTTGAATGGGAGCATTGAATGTTCTTTCAATTCTTAATGTACGATTGTTTAATTCGTTTGTCTTACTCATCTTTTTTATTTTTGATTTGTAGCTTCATTAAATAATCCTCAAAAGAGTCCAATTTTTCTTCCCACAAGTTTCGATATTGCTCTATCCATAGAAAGGCGGGGATAAGTTTTCCGGGTTGAATCTTGCAATAACGTTCTCTGCCACGTTTATTAATGGAAATGAGTTCGCATTCTTTTAGGATTTTCAGATGTTTTGAAATTGCAGGTCGACTCACATTAAATTTTGCCGCAACTGAATTGACTGTAAGGGACTGTTCTGCTAAAAGGCTAATAATATCTCTTCTAACCGGGTCCGCAATAGCTTGAAAAACATCTCTTCTCATCATATATGTAACTGAATGGTTACAAATATAAATGTAATCATTTGGTTACGCAAATATTTATTATAAATTGAATTATTCTTTGGAATCGGGGTCCTCTATTATTGTAAGCATATCAATAGTCTTTTCGGTATCGTTTGCATCACCAACTATTTGAATTGAATGTGTGCCATAAGTCAGGTCGAGCTTTTCAAAAATTTTGACATAGTACTGGCCGTGAATACCCGAATGATCTTCCAGGCTAAAATCGCCGTAAGATACACCATCAATTAGGATTTTAACTACTCCACCTCGTGGGCTTCTGTAAGCGTAATACTGCATTGCTGTTCCCGTAAAGTTAAACTCAGCAGTACAATTGGCATAACCTTTTGCCAGAGTGGCCCCTGAAGCATTCCAATTCTCGTTGAGTGAAACAAATCCTTCATATTTCCATTTAGGGTCATTGTCTTCAATTGTGTGCCAGGAGACGAGGGTTTCGGGAACAGAAGCCTGTGTAATTTCTGAGCTCATTTGAGGAATAATCCAGTTATCACCTTCAATAGAGCCACCCATAGCATTTACAACAATGTCGTTTATAATATCAATACCCCGTTCCGACATATCGGTAAAATTATCGAGAGGAATAGGCATATTAAAACGGGTACGCGCTATATCATAGCCATCAGCGAAATCAGTCTTATTAAATTGTATTTGAAGTTCTTTATATCCATAGAGCATACCAAGGAGTCCACCCCAGGTTGCGGTAGGATTATCTGAGTCCCAGCCACACATTGCGCCAATGCGAATTGTTTTTTTATAATCCCCTTCCCCATAAAGCAGGCTTACCATAGATGCGGCAAAGTTAATTCCCGAATCCCAGGGGTATTTGTATTCATATCCGGCATTTATAGAGTGCTGATAACGTTTAGCCACTTCATCACGCGTTTTTTCCCAGTTGTCTTTATCAGGATTATTATCGTAGGCTTCTTTAACAAAGTCATACATATCGGCAATATAAGACCAGTTGGGAACTCTCTTCCTGGCTTGTTCGGCCATCCAAATCATTTGATCTTTACGCGAAAGCGACTTGTCTACAATAGCTGAAAGTGAGTACATGATAATATAAAACTCGGCAGCCCATTCAGAGTGAAGGTATGCAGTAGTTCTGACCGGCAAGTGACCAATTTCTAGTGCAATATCCGGGCGACCGGGTGCAAAAGCACCAAAAATCTCTGTGGTGAGTTGTGCATCTATCATATCCCACATAGGGTTGTTTTCAGGTACTGAAGTATGTGGCGGTATTGTGCCATTTTGCATCTGTCCCAAAGCAGATAGATTCGAAACCCATA
>CAZHWD010000165.1:0-1854 GCA_964536335.1 uncultured Eudoraea sp.
TATTAATCATAGTTAATACGATCGCGTATGGTTCCATCCTGTCTATGGATAATCACATCAGCCTTGTGTTTTCTAGCCAGGCGTTTTGCTTTTCTAATGGCCGTATCCTGGCGTCGGTGTTTAGAGGTGATACGTTTATTCCCCTCACGCCTTACGGCCCAACCGTTTTCATTCGGTACAACGTGTTGGTGCCAGGACCTTCCTCGTTTGCGTTGACGAGTACTTTTAAAAAAGACCTCTACAAGTTCACTCAAAATGTCTATCCAGGATCTGGATTTGTTGCTTTTCGGCATTTTGCATTTTTTCGATATTACCGAAGATACTATTTTCAACTAAGAATTTATGGTACGCTGTTTCTCGATACCACCATTGCAGTCCTCAAGCCCCACCTTCATTTCATTACGGATGGACAAGCCCTCCTGCGGTGGGTAAACTGGGTTAGTTCGCTTAGTTCATGGACCATTGGGAATCGCAGAAACAGAATAAGCACTCTACAAGAATGTACATTCTATTAGCTTCAAATTTCAAAAACCAAATTCCAAAAACCAACCCAATTGTTATCAAGGCCAACAAATGGTTTCATTGAGTATCTATATACTTGGAATTTGTGATTTGAGTTTTGGGAATTAAAAAAGCCTCTGACTAGCAAAGGCTTTTCGCTTTGTGGTCCCACCTAGGCTAGAACGAAGATCAAAATAATCAAAATCAAATTTTTATTAATATTTTCTTTTTATATAACCAATAGCAGAGATACCATAAAAAGAAAAGGACAATAGCACTCAAAATAAGCATAGCATTTAACTCTCCCGTCCATCCAAAAATGGTGTTTGAAAATGGTAGTACTATCGTTCTAATAAGATCTGCTCCGCCAACATGGGCAAAAAGATAGATAAATAAAGGGTTCATCCCCACAATGGCGAAAAAAAGAACCCCTTTTTGGTATTTCTTAATATCTATCAACCAATAACACAAAGCTAGTGCTAATACAGACCATCCGCCACTGGCAAATACAAAAGTACTGGTAGAAATACGTTTAATGATTGGGGTGATCGGGCTAAGTCCGTATCCGATGATCAACCCTATGATGCCTGCAAAAATCAAGGTTTGCATCTTTTTTTTGTTCGATTGGTCACTCATTAACAATCTGCCCGCCAATACCCCCCAAATGGTGTGCGCTGTTGTAGGAATGGCATTGAACATGGCCCAATGACCCCCATCTTCCTGTCCTGAAATAAGAATATTGAACCAAGCCCCAAAGTTCTCCCCCGGAACAAAGGCTTGGTTAAATCCTTCTACAGGGAAAAATCTGTAAAGACCCTCCGTGATAAGAAGCAACAATACCGAAAAGCCCAGCTGAACCGCAGATGGTTTTTTCATGATCAGAAAGGCTAAAATATAAGTTACAGACAGCTGTGCAAGCACATTTTGAAATCTAAACACAATTTTTCCAGCATCAATGCAATACAGTGCCCAGCCCAAGACCAATAGCATAAATGCTCTTTTTAGAGCGTGCCTAAATACCTGATTATAGGAATCACCCCTTGCAATTCTCTTGTAAAAGGATAAGGGCATAGCTACCCCAACAATGAACATAAAAAATGGTTGGATCAAATCCCAGAAATGCAATCCTTCCCAATTTACATGATGAAACTGTTCGCCAATGGCATGTAAAATTGATCCTTCAAGCTCGGGTGCTACCATATAAGTAAACAGATGTGAGAACTCCGCAATGAGCAAAAACATGGTTAAACCCCTGTAAAAATCAAGTGAAAGCAGTCTATTGTTGGTTTGTCCCTGTTGTTTGGTCATATCGTTTAATTGTACTAAACATATGTAGGGATTGTAGGGCCAAAT
>CAZHWD010000166.1:0-24384 GCA_964536335.1 uncultured Eudoraea sp.
TTCCGGTAAGTTCACAAACTTTTGACATTACGCTACTTTTTACTTGATTTTAAACAGGGTGCAAATTTAATTCATTTTTGTGTGATGGACAAAATTCTCTTCTAGAATTTTAAAATTTCTTTTTGCAGCATCTGGAAAGCCTTATGTACTGCTTTTTGGACTATTCGCGTACGGTGATTTCCCATTTTAAATTTTTCCACCAAAACATCATTCGGAGTAGCAATTGCAATAAAAACGGTCCCTATAAGAGCATCCGAATCACCTTTTGTAGGGCCCGCATTGCCCGTTGTTGCTATAGCAAAGTCTGCCTTCAATAATTCCCTGACATTAACAGCCATAGCTTTTGCAACTTCTGCACTTACTACAGAATTCTTTTTTACAAATTCCTCAGGTACCTTAAGAACATCTAATTTAACCTGTGTTGAATAACTTACCACACTCCCTAAAAAATAAGCCGAAGCACCCGGAATGGAAGTAATTTGCTCGGCAATTTTGCCTCCAGTAAAACTTTCGGCCGTGGCCAGGGTCAATTTCTTTAACGTGAACAATTTAGCAACTCCTGATTCTATAGATCCATCCTCTTCTTCCCCGTAAATAATATCCCCGATTATGGAATACAATTTTGCCGATTCCCTTTGGACTGCCTCCTCTATGAGTTTCTTGTCCGGCCCTTTGGCCGTTAATCGCAACCGCACTTTGCCCAAATTAGGGAGGTAGGCCAATTTAACAAAGGACGGTAAATTTTCCTCCCAATACTCGATTCTCGCTGCTATCGCACTTTCCCCCAGGCCATAGGTCATAATCGTCTTATGGTAAATGTGCGGACGATGAAAAGTAGCCGCAATCTTTGGGATAACTGCATTGTTTATAAGATTTTTCATCTCAAAAGGCACCCCAGGAAGTGAAATAAAAGTGGCTTTCTCATTAGACATCCACATTCCCGGAGCAGTACCATATGCATTGTGTAATACCTGAGCTTTGGAGGGCACCAAAGCCTGGTGCCTGTTGATATCGGATATCGGAGTAGCAATATAATTTTTAAATAACTCCTCTATGTGGGCTAATACCTGCTTGTTCTCAACCAGTTTATCATCTAAATACTCACAAAGGGTGCGTTTTGTTATATCGTCCTTGGTTGGCCCTAAACCACCGGTAATGATTATAATTTTTGCTCTCTTTTCGGCCTCCGAAAGTGCCTTAAGTATATGAGGTCTATCGTCCTGAACAGAAGTAATCTGGAATACTGAAACTCCAATCTTATTTAATTCACCGGCTATAAAGGCAGAATTGGTATCTACTATCTGTCCAATTAGAATTTCATCGCCAATGGTAATAATTTCTGCAAACATCAGAAATTAAAGTCTTTTTTAAGTTCAGAAGTTACCTGATTAATATCTTTCTTTAGTAGTGGAAACTTTCTCTCAATTTCTTCCTTGTTATCGGGACTTTTACCTAATGTTTCAATATCCAGGGCAATTACTCTGCTCTGTTCCATGCCCAATAAATCTACATTCGGCTTAATTTTATGTGCCAGTTTATAGACGTTTTCGTAATCACCATTTTCAATCGCCTTCTCAAGATCTTCAAGATCCTGAGGTACTTCCTCAAGAAATACAGAAATAACAGAGTTGATGAAATCCTCATCCCCTTCAGCCATCTCATTAATTTTATCCAAACTGTATATCATTTACTTAATTTTTACTGTGAGTAATTCTTCACCCTCGAGCGTAGCTGAAAGATAATCATTTGCACTTATTTTACCAACCCCGGCGGGAGTTCCGGTAAAAATAATATCTCCTTTTTTAAGCATAAAGTATTTGGAGACATATGAAATTAGGGAATCTATGTTCCATAGCATTAGGTTTGTATTTCCTTTTTGAACAATAGTCCCATTTTTAGATAGTGAAAAATTCAGTTTGGTTAAGTCTTTAAATTTTTTCTTATCTACCCATTTTCCTATTACAGCCGAACCATCAAAACCTTTAGAAATTTCCCAGGGAAGACCTTTTTCTTTTAATTTGGATTGCAGGTCCCTGGCTGTAAAATCTAACCCAAGCCCAATCTCATCATAATAGGTGTGTGCAAACTTCTCATTAATATGTTTACCCACTTTTTTAATTTTTACCAAAACTTCTATTTCATAATGAATTTCGTTTGAAAAATCCGGAATATAAAAATCTTGTTCTTTCGGAAGAATTGCAGAATCGGGCTTGATAAATACTACCGGATCTTTGGGCCGTTCATTATCCAATTCCTCTATATGATCTACATAATTGCGACCAATACAAATGATTTTCATCTACTAATTCCTAATTATTTTAGCTTAATTTATTATTAAGCTGACTTAGTTTTATCTGAGTAAGTATCTTTTTTGTATACAGCGGAAAATCCGCATTCAGGATCCATCCAAAATAACCAGGTTCCTGTTCCAGTACGTCCAGCACTTTTTTGCCTTTGTGCTTTCCAAAGGAAAAAATTTCCTCATCGTCTTCATCAAAACTGATAAAGCCAGCAAAATCGGCAAATTTTCTATGGGTAGAGAATTCTGCCAGTTTCTTTACATTGTTTTCCAATTCCGGATAACGCTCCAACTGTGAAAGTAAAACTTCATATGTTGCGTTGGTATCGGCCTCGGCACTATGCGCATCCGTTAAATCCTTATCACAATAAAATTTGAAAGCGGCGGCAAGGGTACGTTTTTCCATCTTATGAAAGATGGTCTGTACATCTATAGAAGCCATGTTTTTAAGATCAAAATCTATATCGGCCCGTAACATTTCCTCCGCCAATAAAGGGATATCAAAGCGGTCAGAATTAAAACCTCCCAGATCGCAGTCCTTTATCATGGCATAAATCTCCCTGGAAAGTTCTCTAAACGTAGGCTCATGCGCAACTTTTTCATTAGAAATACCGTGAATTGAAACTACCTCATCAGGAATGGTCATTTCAGGATTAACTAACCAGGTCCTGCTTTCTTTATTCCCATTAGGATATACTTTCAGAATAGATATTTCGACAATTCGGTCCTTAGCGACATTGGTCCCTGTGGTTTCCAAATCAAAAAAACAGATTGGTTTGCTAAGTTTTAGCTCCATTGGTGGGATATTTGGGCAAAGATAGTTTTTATAATAAAGTTATACGAAGCTTATAGACCTATCTTTTGAGCGATTTTTGAGAAAAACCAGGGATTAAGTTCCAGCTCCAAAAAAGTCATTCTGTGCATTGATCAAAAAACACCGGTAAACTAATGTAATTAAGACCTGTTCATATCTGATGGATGCATTTTAAGTAAGGAAAATTAGACTATATCTCCCTATCTAAATCCCAGGCCTCGAGATAATCTGCAACTGCTTTAACGAACATGCCGCCTAATGCGCCATTTACAACCCGATGATCATAACTGTGTGAAAGAAACATTTTGCTACGGATACCGATAAAATCGCCCTCTGCTGTTTCAATTACCGAAGGCATCTTACGAATAGCTCCTAAAGCAAGAATCCCAACCTGGGGCTGGTTAATAATAGGAGTCCCAAAAACACTGCCAAAAGATCCCACGTTAGTGACTGTATAAGTTCCGTCTTTTATTTCATCTGGTTTTAGTGCATTGTTTCTTGCCCTGCCGGCAAGATCATTAACTACTTTGGCCATTCCAACCAAATTCAGCTGATCTGCGTTCTTTATAACAGGTACGATCAGATTTCCGTCGGGCAAAGCAGCCGCCATTCCAATATTGATATTCTTTTTCCTTATCACGGTTTCTCCTTCTACCGAAATGTTGACCATTGGATATTTCTTTAAAGCCTTGGCAACAGCCTCCATAAAAATTGGGGTAAAGGTTAACTTTTCTCCTTCACTTTTCAAGAATTCATCCTTAACCTTATTCCTCCATGCCACTACCTTGGTAACATCTACTTCAATAAAACTTTGAACGTGAGCTGAAGTAGAGATACTCTCCATCATATGATGAGCAATAAGTTTACCCATCCTTGTCAATGGAATCATCTCATCTTCACCATTAGACTGTACTCTGGTAACCTGATGAGGTTCTGTACTAACAGAAGTTTGCTGCTTTACTAGTTCAGGTGCCTTAACCGAAGTTTCTGCAGGCTCAGCAACCGTTGTAACTTCGGGCTTGCCATTTTTAATATAGGACAAAATATCATTTTTGGTAACCCTGCCTTCTTTCCCACTACCCGTTATACTATCCAGTTCTGCCATGGTTACGCCTTCTTCTCTGGCAATATTTTTAACAAGAGGAGAATAGAAGCGAGTAGTATCAGCTGAACTTTGAGCAGCGCCCCCAACAAGTTCCAGACCATTGGCCACTTCATCTTCTAACACAGCTACTTCCTCCGGAAGATCTTCAGTCATTTCTTCTTTTTGGTCTGTATGAGTAGCTCCTGCCGATTCTGATCCTCCTTCCAGCTCAATTACAGCTACCGTTTGTCCAACTTTAATTACATCGTCTATATTAAAAAGTCTTTCCAGCAGCACACCCTCAACTTCGCTGGGTACCTCAGAGTCTACTTTATCCGTAGCAATTTCAAAAACCGCCTCATCCAATTCTATTGTATCACCAACCTCCTTTAACCAAGCAGTCAAGGTAGCTTCTGCAACACTCTCACCCATTTGCGGCAATTTCAATTCAAATTTTGCCATATTACTATTTAAAGTGCTTTTTTGAATAAATATTTTGCAAAAATACTAAAAAAACGTCCCTATATTTAAATTTATTGTATGAATTATCTTCATGTGGCCTTCAAGGAACCTTCAAATGGTATTCTGTTAAGAATGCTTCTTCCCAATGTGACTTCATCTGCATATTCCAATTCATCACCTACCGAAATACCCCTCGCAATTGTAGAGATCTTTATTTCAAAAGGCTTTAATTTCTTATATATATAAAAGTTAGTAGTATCTCCCTCCATGGTAGAACTCAGTGCAAAAATCAGTTCCTTTATCTCATTTTGACTTACTTTTGAGATCAAGGAGGAAATGGTTAAATCCTGCGGACCAATACCCTCCATCGGAGATATTTTGCCTCCAAGCACATGGTATAACCCTATGTATTGACCAGTGTTTTCAATAGCCATTACATCCCGAATATCCTCAACTACACAAACTACATCCTGCTCCCTTTTAGAATTTGCACAAATTTGACATAGAGCAACATCTGAGATATTATGACAATTTGAGCAAAATTTAATTTCCTCTCTGAGCGCCAGGAGCGAACGAGATAAATCTGAAGTTTGTTCCCCGGGCTGGTTTAAAAGGTGAAGTACTAACCGCAAAGCAGTACGTTTACCAATTCCCGGTAACTGAGACATATGGTAAACCGCATTCTCCAAGAGTTTAGATGAAAATTCCATAAAGGCAAAATTACATAATGTTTTAAGTTTTTGTACTTTGCGCTAGTAATTTATTTTTATGACAGCATCGCATATTCTGCTTCTTATTGGCGGTTATTTCTTCTTGCTATTGCTTATCTCTTACTTTACCGGAAAAAACGATTCCAATGCTGATTTTTTTAAAGCGGGAAAACAATCGCCTTGGTATTTGGTAGCTTTTGGTATGATTGGCGCTTCATTATCCGGTGTAACTTTTATATCCGTTCCCGGCTGGGTTGAAAGTTCCCAATTTAGTTATATGCAAGTTGTTTTCGGGTATTTGGTGGGTTATTTTGTCGTCGCCTTTATTCTGATGCCCATCTATTACCGCTTGAATGTTATCTCTATTTACGAATATCTTAAGGAGCGATTTGGAATTGTCAGCTATAAAATAGGGGCTTTGTCATTCTTTGTTTCCCGGGTATTAGGAGCCTCTTTCCGGTTATTTCTGGTGGCCATAGTTTTACAGCAGTTTGTATTTGATGCCTGGAATGTGCCATTTGAACTTACGGTGGTCTTATCCATTCTCTTAATATGGGTATATACTTTTCGAGGTGGAATTAAAACAATAGTTTGGACAGACACTTTGCAGACCTTGTTTATGCTATTATCTGTAGGTTTATCGATTTACTTTATTAATTCAAAATTAGACTGGAGCTTTACGCAGTTTATTAATTCGGAAGAATTAAAGGATTACAGCAAGGTCTTATTTATAGATGATTTTTACTCTAAAAATCACTTTATAAAATCTTTTATTGGTGGTATGTTCATCACTATTTGCATGACCGGACTCGATCAGGATATGATGCAGAAGAACTTAACCTGTAAAAACTTAAAAGACGCTCAGAAGAATATGGTATCCTTCAGTCTTATCCTCATTGTAGTAAATTTTGTTTTTCTGCTTTTGGGGGCTTTGCTTTTTATTTATGCCCGCAAATTTGATATTGCAACACCACTGATGGACGGGGAACCAAAATCTGATCTTCTTTTTCCTGAAATTGCATTAAACAGTGGCTTGGGTGTTGTAGTGGCGATCACTTTTATGCTTGGCCTTATTGCAGCAGCCTATAGCAGTGCAGATAGTGCCCTTACTTCTTTGACCACCTCTTTCTGTGTAGATTTTCTTGGAATTGAACAGAAGCCGGTAAACGATCGAAAAATAATACGGAAAAAAACACATATCTGGATGAGTGTGCTCCTGATTGTAATGGTCATAATATTCAAATATGTTTTAGACAGAAATGTTATTGATGGCCTTTTGACTGTTGCGACCTACACTTATGGTCCACTATTAGGGCTATTTGCTTTTGGCATCTTTACTTCTTACAGGGTAAAAGATAACTATGTTTGGATTGTTGCAATTATGGCCGTACTTATCGTAATTGGGATTGCTAATGTACCCCCTGCGTACTTAGGAGGATATGCTGTAGGCTATGAACTATTGCCTGTCAATGGGTTATTTACTTTTATAGGTTTGTATTTAATAAGAAAGAGAGGTTAATTAGTGAATTCCCAGTTTGATCAATATTGATCCGTGGCAAGTAAAACTAATGTGCAGGCTTCTTCTACACTAATTTCATTGTTTCGTAAAAGTGAATAAAACTCCGGGTTTTCGGTTCCCGGATTAAAAATCACTCGTTTAGGTTTAATTTGAATAATTTTTTCATAATACTCCTTTTGTCGTTTTTCATTAAGATATAAGGTAATGGTATGAATATTTTGAAAGCCCTCAAGGCTTGAACTAATCTGTACACCCGATACGTTACCAATCTTTGGGCCAAAAGCCTCGGTGTCGATTTGTTTCGCCCGCAATTTACTTATAGCCAAATTACTGTAGCGATTAGGATTTAATGAAGCTCCAAAAACAAGTGTCGTTTTCATAAAGTATTCCTTGTTGAGTTAAAGAGTGTTAATTACTGTAACTATTCAAATAATAATTCGTCTTTTCATAGTATACCAAAAAATTTAATTCGTTGTTGGTGTTATATTTTTATAGTTAATGGTTAGTGTTTAGTATGGCCCAGCAACGAAAGAAACCCCGGCAAATCTGTCGGGGTTTTATTATCTTATTACACCAGGCTAATTGAAAGCATCTTCGACCCATTGATAAACAAAGATAATACTTCAATTTAATTACTATATCTTAAAATCGTTTGGGATACAAAGAGGTTGCAACTATTTTTTAAAGTATGTTAAAAATTTTATTACAGGTAACATAAGAGGATTGCCGTCGTCAAATAGGTATGTAAAATCAATATCAAAAAGTTCATGAACAAGTCAATTTTGCTTTATGCTCTTCTATTTAACGGAATATTCCTAGTAAAAGGAGCAATATCAGATTCAGATATATTATTAGGAAGTATTAGGGGCAGGGTAATTGACAATGTTCGTAAACAACCGGTAGCATACGCGGCCATCGTAGTTAAATTGGCTTCAGATCAAACTACTATTACGGGAGAAATCACCAATGAAGATGGCACTTTTCAAATAGAAAAACTACCCGATGGGTCTTATATTGTGGAGGTACAATTTATTGGTTACAAAACACATATGCAAGAGATTACTTTATCTAAAAACATAGCTGCAAAACGAAAAAGAAGGGATAGTAATACTAAGCAAAGCGGCGGAGGTATTCTATAAATATTAATTGATAAAATACACAGAGACTTGGTTGGTTATCTCTTGTAGTATTTGTCAGTTAAAAAACCCCCGGCTAAATAGCCGGGGGTTTTAAATTTAAGATGATTTATCAAAGATACCGGTCGGCAATCCATCCAGACTGTTAACATTCTTTAGGCTCATATATTCAATAAGTCCATCATTACCTTTTTTTTCTGCCCATATATTAAGCATGTTTCGCTCCGCTTTATAGTCCATAAGCGGTACACCCATCCCACAGGAAGTCTGGACACGTTTTATTCTCATTTCAATTAATTGCCTGCTACCTGCTATTTCAGGAAATTGTCCAATGTGCTCTTTCCAAAAGGAATCTCGCTCATGGAAGGCCCGTGCTTCGCCATACAGTCGCAAAATCATTGGCTTCCCTTCAAATGCACAAAACATGATAGTCATTCTTTTATTGTATTGCAGATGGGTTGCAGTTTCATTCCCGCTGCCAGTTAGGTTTAACCAAATAATTTTTGTGGTATCTATGATTCTAAAAGAATCCATTCCTTTTGGAGATAGATTAATTGATCCATCTTTCATGGCAGTTGCAACAAAAAATAGCTTTTGATTAGAAATAAAATCCAAGTGTATAGAATCTAGACTCTCATAATGTTTCCCCATCCAAAATAGAATTAAATGTTTACCATCTGATTATGACACTACCCCATGTAAACCCACTTCCAAATGCTGCCAAAACTACAAGATCTCCTTTTTTAATTTTACCCTGTTCCCACGCTTCGGTGAGTGCAATGGGTATAGAAGCGGCAGTGGTATTCCCATATTTCATAATGTTATTATAAACCTGGTCATCTCCTAACCTGAGCTTTTTCTGTATAAACTGAGCAATTCGCAAATTAGCCTGATGAAGAACTAACATATCAATATCAGTAGACTCAAGATTATTTGTTTTTAGCCCTTCCATAATTACCTCGCTAAAACGAACCACCGCGTTCTTAAAAACGAACTGGCCGTTCATGTAAGGATAGTAGGACTCGTCATTAGGATCATTATCTTCAATGATATCCAAAACCCATCGTTTACCCATCCCTGGTGCAATTAAGGAAAGTTCTTCGGCGTGTGCTCCTTCTGAATGCAAATGGGAAGACAAAATCCCTTTAGAATTATCCTCCTCCCTGGACAAAACAGCGGCCCCGGCACCGTCTCCGAAAATTACGGATACTCCTCTACCACGAGTGGTCATATCAAGGCCGCCAGAATGTAATTCAGAACCTATTACAAGCACGTTCTTATACATACCACTCTTGATATACTGATCTGCAAGGGAAATGCCATAAACAAAGCCCGAGCATTGATTTCTTATGTCTATTGCACCAACAGTTTTAATACCCAGATCTCGCTGCACCAATACCCCTGGTCCCGGAAAGTAGTAATCCGGACTCAAGGTTGCAAATACGATAAAATCTATGTCGTCCTTATCTATCCCCGCTCTTTCAATAGCAATTTTTGCCGCCTTCACCCCCATACTGGAAGTGGTGTCTTCGCCTTTTACAACATGTCGTCGTTCCTTTATACCCGTTCGCTCCTGGATCCACTCATCATCCGTATCCATGAGTTTTGACAAATCATCATTAGTTACAACATTATCGGGTACAAAATAACCAAGACCAATAATTTTTGAATTGTACATTACCTAGTTTAGTTGTTAGTTAGTCTGAAAATAATTGCCTGTAGATTGGGGAACATTGGTTACAAGAAAAATAATTTCTTCAATCTAAGGTAACTAAAAAATAATTGATGTTTTAAGAAACTTTAGAGAACCTGGTACAATTCTCAAAGATGTAATTTGTGGTGGCAATGACCAATTAATTGCCCAGATATTGGCATAAAAAGATAGTTTTTATGTTTAAAAACCCACATGTTGAGGTAAATTTATTATTCTAAAAAAATTAGAAAACAAGACATATTTGTAAACTGTGTGAATCTTAATCTGGAACCATTATAGATTCGGTTGAATGCAATTTATGTTTAATTTATTCTTTATTTTGTTAGACCTTTGTAAATAAATCCATTATATTCTAAAAAAAAAGTGTGCTTTCAGGGGAAAGCACACTTTCAAACAAACTAACCAATTAATAAAATATTATTTACAAAATCAAAAAAAAATTCATAGCAATTGATTATGTGTAATCACTTTACTAAGATATAGAATGTTTAATAATTAGACTAATATATTAAACATAAAATATGTTAAAGTTTAGCTTTACAGATTCTATAAGAAGATAAAGTGTCAGTTTGTCACCTGCATACAGTATGGTACTTTTTTTGACATGAGTAAGTTATAATTTAAAAAATCAAATAAATATGGCTACAGGTAAGATTAATGTTTCAGTTGAAAACATTTTCCCATTAATTAAAAAATTCCTCTATAGCGACCACGAAATATTTTTGCGCGAGTTAATTTCAAATGCAACGGATGCCACACTCAAATTAAAACACATTAGCTCACTTGGCGAGGCTAAATTAGAATATGGAAATCCGATGATTGAGGTGAAGATAGATAAAGAAGGTAAAAAACTTCATATCATTGACCAAGGGATAGGTATGAGTGAGGAAGAAGTTAAAAAGTATATTAATGACATAGCGTTTTCCGGTGCAGAAGAATTTCTTGATAAATACAAGGATGCGGACAAAGACTCAGGTATTATAGGACATTTTGGCCTGGGTTTTTACTCTTCCTTTATGGTTGCGGATAAGGTGGAGATTATCTCCAAAAGTTTTACGGATGAACCGGCAGTACATTGGAGCTGTGATGGTTCACCAAAATTCAATTTGAAAAAATCGAATAAAAAAGAGCGCGGAACTGAAATAATTCTAAGTATAGCAGATGATTCAACCGAATTTCTAGAGGAGAACAGGATTAGTGAATTATTGCACAAGTACAATAAGTTTATGCCCATTCCAATTAAATTTGGAACAAAGACCGAGACTCTTCCAAAACCCGAAGATGCAAAAGAAGATGATCCGGCCCCAACCGAAGAAGTAGATAACATCATAAACAACCCCAATCCTGCCTGGACTAAGAAACCGGCAGATTTAAAAGATGAGGATTACAAGAATTTTTACAGGGAATTGTATCCAATGCAATTTGAAGAACCACTCTTCCATATTCATTTAAACGTGGATTACCCGTTTAATCTTACTGGTATTCTATATTTTCCAAAACTAACCAATGACTTA
Source organism: uncultured Eudoraea sp. (assembly GCA_964536335.1). Classification (GTDB taxonomy): domain Bacteria; phylum Bacteroidota; class Bacteroidia; order Flavobacteriales; family Flavobacteriaceae; genus Eudoraea. The sequence continues at coordinate 11,253 of CAZHWD010000166.1, forward strand.
AGTATTCAGAAAGACAGAATTCAGCTATATCAAAACCAGGTTTTTGTAACCGACAATGTTGAAGGAATAGTTCCTGAATTCCTAACAATGCTGAGAGGTGTAATTGATTCCCCGGACATTCCCCTGAATGTTTCACGATCGTACCTACAAGCAGACGGTGCAGTTAAGAAGATTTCCTCATATATAACAAGAAAGGTTGCAGATAAGCTAACAGCTTTATTCAAAAATAATCGTGAGGATTTTGAGCAAAAATGGAACGATATTAAAATAGTTATTGAATATGGAATGCTGTCCGAAGAAAAATTCTTTGAAAAAGCGGACAAATTTGCATTGTATCCGACGGTTGATGGTACGTACTATACATTTGAAGAGTTAAAAGAAAAAATTAAAGATCTTCAAACAGATAAAGATGACAAATTAGTAGTACTATATTCATCAGATAAGGAGTCACAACATAGCTATATTGAAGCGGCCAAAGCCAAAGGTTTTGAAGTGCTACTGCTTGATTCACCAATTATATCACATTTGATGCAAAAATTGGAAACATCAAATGAGAAATTGTCCTTTACCAGGGTTGATGCTGATCATTTAGATAATCTAATTAAAAAGGAAGATACACAAATAAGCAAATTGTCTGATGAAGAGAAAGAACAGCTTAAGACTAATATAGAAGGGGTAACTACAGATAAAGGTTATACCGTTCAAATGGAAGCCATGGATAGTAAGGCCTCTCCTTTTATCATCACGGAACCTGAGTTTATGAGGCGTATGAAGGAAATGCAGCAAACCGGAGGGGGTGGAATGTTCGGCATGGGAAATATGCCCGAAATGTATAATTTAATAGTAAATATAAATCATCCACTAGTAAGCGAAATTCTTAGCACAAAAACGGCTAAAAAGAGAGATCGATTAATAAATCAGTCTTTGGATCTTGCCAGATTATCAAAAGGCTTGTTGAAGGGGGAAGAGCTGACTAAGTTTATTAGCCGAAGCTACGAGATGATTAAATAGGTAATTATTTTAAAGATTACCAAAAAATAGAGGAATTCATATTCATTGAATGCTTCACGGGAGCGCTAACATTATCTACAGGATAAATTTTGGTGGCCCGTGAAGTTTTTTATTTTTAATTTTCTTTCATTTCATTTTTAATGAATTATTCCTGGCATTTTCTGCTCATGTCCTTAATGTATATCCTGGCAGGTACTATGCATTTTATAAAACCAAGAACTTACCTCCGCATCATGCCCAGGTATCTTCCAAATCACAAACTCTTGGTAGCTTTAAGTGGAATTATCGAAATAGCACTGGGAATATGTTTGTTGTTTCCTGCACTTAAAAACCCGGCCATATACGGAATAATAATAATACTAGCCATTTTTCTTATTGTCCACTTTTATATGTTATCCGGAAAAAAAGCCTCTGCAGGAATCCCAAGATGGATTCTGCTCCTAAGAATTCCTTTACAATTCGCACTTATGTACTGGGCTTATTGGTATCTACAGATTTAGACGATTTAATAAATTAGGGATCTTATTACCTACAATCAATTTAGGGCAAATCTACTTTCCAGATGTCTTTTCAAAAAAATTATCTGCACATAAAAAAACAACATTATTCCAATAAAGGCGTAAACTGCAGTATTAGGCAAATGTATTTGTGACAGAGCATCCATAAATCCAATTTTATTTAAAAACTCTGAATTAATATTAGGCAACCAACTAATAGAAAGGTCCAATTTCCCAAAAATTACATAGGCAAATAGTAATATAGTAATGGTGGCCAAAATCAACCAGCTTGTTTTGGAAATCAAAGGCTGGTAAACTGTTGCAGTACTTTGGGCTTCCTGAGCTGTTATTTTTGATATAATGTTCTTGGTAAAATCAATAGATGGTGACTCAAGACTTGTACTATTTACAACTTTCTTCACAAAATCATCAAGTCGTTTTTCATTAGTGTCTTCCATAACTTTGTATATTTTCAAATTCCAAATTATTCTCTAAAATTTTTGCTAAACGTTTCCTACCCCTAAACAGTCGCACTTTAAGAGTATTCGCAGGAATCCCCATAACCTTTGAAATTTCATTCATTGAAAGTGTTTCGAAATAATATAAAGTAATCAAAACAGCATCATCACCGGGTAATTCCTGCATTGCTTGTTTTATTATTCCTGCTCGCTCTTTTACTTCAAGCCCATCTAAGGCATTATCCATCGATGTTATATTATATTCTTCTGAAATATCTATAAAGGTAGTTTCTACTTGTCTCTTGTTCGTTTTTAAATAGTCCAGACTTCTATAGTATGCTATCTTATATAACCATGTGGAAAATCTGGAATCACCTTTAAAATTTTTTAATGCTATATAGGCTTTTAAAAAAGTATCTTGCGCTATTTCCTCCGCGTCCTCCCGGTTTTTTAAAATTCTTAATGCCAGTGTAAATACCATATGTTTATACCTATCCACCAACAGCGAAAAGGCATTACTTTCCCCACCTAAAACCTTATTAATATAGTGTTCGTCTGTTTTTTGGCTCATTTACTGTATTAGACGCGTTTTACATCATCCTGGTTACTTAAAATAGTAAAAAAACTTCATTTTCTGTAACCATCTTAAAATATAAGCCGTCATACACTATGAACAAATTATTTAATCCATTAAAAACTAAATATCATGGGAGGAGAAATTATTATAGTTGCACTTGTATTCGGAGCAATCTTTGGCGTTTTTTATCTGTATTTTTCAACGCGAAATAAGGAGCGACTGGCATTAATTGAAAAAGGTGCTGATGCCAGCATTTTTCTAAAAGGAAAAAGGGAGCATGCTGCCCCTTTCTGGAAAGTATTAGTTCTTAATCTATCCTTATTATTAATGGGGGTTGGATTGGCCATATTTATAGCTTCCATCCTTTCAAACGCAATGGGAATGGATGAGGAAGTAGCTTATCCTGGAACTATTTTAATTATGGCGGGTCTTGGTCTTTTTGCCGGTTTTACCCTGACAAAAAAATTGGAGAAAGAGTCATAACCAAGTCTGTCTGTATTAAGAGAACTAAAACCATTGTAATTAATTACAATGGTTTTTTTATTTGTCTGCTACATAATTTGTTTTAAAGCCATACTTTATAGAACTTTAAGAGTACAAAAATGAGCAAATGGATAGCGATATCGTTTCTTTAGTCCATGCCTTAGGGGTGTTTCAAGGATTAATTTTAGGGGTAATACTGCTTTTTATTAGCAGAAAGAATAAATCCACGTTTTTTTTGGGTTTATTTCTTATCGGATTTGCCATTGAGTTTTTACCAGTTATACTGGAGGATTTTAAAATCCTTGAAAATCATCCTGGATTACTCCTTCTTCCGATTAGCTTTTCATGGATCATATTTCCCATCTTTTTTCTATATGTACAAAAGATCTCCATATTTGCCCATGAGAGAGTAACTTATCGGATATTGTATCCGGGAGTGATTTCTATTCTTTTTCTATTTCTTTTGTTTTTTCTCCCCGAAACGACCAAAGAATACCTGCGCGGCACATATCTTTTCGAAATACTATTCGCACTTGGCCTTATGTATTCGATATACATTATTGTTCGAATAAACAAATATCTTAATAATCACACAGAAGAGGTAAAAAATCAGTTTGCTACTGTCAAAAACAGACAACTACAATGGACCAGGTTTTTTATAGCTTTTTGTTTTGTGCTTGTTGGCGTACACATCATGACTTTATTTATTGAGGTCGCACCAATTTTAGAATTGCTCATAGCCTGTTCCAACCTAATACTTGTTTTTTCCATTGCTATCAGTGGATTTATTCAATATAATGTGATTTCGGCTGCCCGTCGGGCAGATTTACCATTAAAAGAGCCCTCTTTGGAACGAGAGGATCCGAAAGAAAAAGTTCTTGAACTTATTAACCGGATAGATGAATATATTATGGATTCGGCTATTTATATAAAACAGGACCTAACCGTAGTAGACATTTCAACTGCACTTGAAGTTCATCCTAGAGATGTATCCCTGGCAATCAATAAACATTATAATAAGAACTTCAATACATATATTAACGAGTTCAGAGTAAAGAAGGCTCAGGAACTTCTAAAAACCGATATTCTTACTAATTTAAGTATAGAAGGGCTGAGTCGTGAAGTGGGTTTTCATAGCAAAGCTTCATTTTATAAAGCATTTAAAAATGTTACCGGTACAACTCCGATGAATTATCATATTGAGGTTGTAAATAACTAGGACAATAAAGAACAGTTTAAAGTGCGCTTTTTATTCTATTTAAGCGCATTTATCCTTTTTTGAGTATTTAATTCTGAAATTAAAACTTCTTAAGATTGAATTCATAAGCTCAAAACATTCCTTTTACCAATATTTGTAACCGATTTGACTTAAACTAATATGTTGGATGTTTAATGTTCCCATATACGGGAAGTTGTTTATGAAAGTTGAATCTAGATAGTTCCCCTTAGGGCCATTTATATGGCCCTATTTTTTTGATTCATCAATGTTACCCAAGTTAAAATAAAGTGTTCATGAATTTAATAGAATTAAGTCCCGAAGGAAATTTTGAAAGTTGGGAAATCACCAGATTGAACGAATTAAGATCTGAACAATTCGTCGAAACATTGGGCCAGACTTCCGTCTATGAAAATGATGAATTCAGGTTATGGCATATTACTTTAAAACCTAAAGAAAGGCTCCCTTTTCGAAAAATCACCAATGACTTTAGTTATACCTTTATAAGCGAAGGTTTTGGGATTTTTCATCAAGGTGATGGAAAAATCAATTTTGGGCAATTCAAAATAGGTGATGTTTTCTATTATAGTATAAAAAAGCAAGGAGAAATTATAATGGATTTTGAAAATATTAGTCTTGGGAATTTAAAACTTATGGTGTTTGAACTTAAACTAAAATCTTAGTCCTTCTTCAATTCCATTAGGATACTCACGAGTTTTATGTTTTGTTCAAATGCTGAGATTCTTTATAAGAAATCAAACGCCTTGATTTGTAATTAATCCCAAGGGTTGATATCTTTAAAGCATGCAGGTATTATCCACAAACATTGGGAATTTGACCAAAATTAATTGGAATGGTAAAGAGCTTAGTACAGGTATCTTTAAACACCCTACAAACTTACCATTGGTCTTAGAAAAAGAAGCGGTAATCAATGATTCTATTGCAGATCGTAAAGTACACGGCGGTATTTACAAGGCCTGTTATCTCTTTTCTGGCATACATTATCCTTATTGGAAAAACCGATATCCGGATTTAGATTGGAACTGGGGAATGTTTGGAGAAAACCTCAGTGTGAGTGGGATGAATGAAACAGAAATCCGAATTGGTGATATTTATAAAATTGGTTCAGCTTTGGTGCAGATATCACAACCCAGGGAACCATGTTTTAAATTAGGTATTCGGTTTGGCACTCAGCAGATATTGAAAGAGTTTATTGAGTACGGATTCTCGGGAACTTATGTTAAGGTACTTGAAGAAGGTCAGGTCTCTTCCGGAGATAAACTAATCCTAATTAAACCTTCAGAAAATTTATTAACTGTGCATCAATTATTTCAATTGCTATTTGCAAAGAAAAAAGATGAAAAAATCTTAAAACTGGCGATAGAAAATCTTGCCCTCCCGGAATATAAAAGAGAACGTCTAAAAAAATATTTATAAAAAAGGGGCCAATAAGGCCCCTTTAAAACTAACTAAACAACTTATTAATTAACTACAATGTCTTCATAGTAGGTATTTTCACCATCCCTTACAACCACGGTGTAGCGACCTTCATAGGCTGTTTTAAAATTAAAAGCCTTTGTTACAATGATTTCGTTCTCAATTACCTCTTTGTATAAAGTACGGTTTTCGCTATCAAAAACTTTAATTTTCACATCTTTACCATCCAGGTTAAGTAAGTTAATAAAGAGCATTGCTCCCTTTTTTCTAAATACCGGCTTGGTATTCTCAATTCTCTTTAGAATTTTAACCTCCTCGTTCTCAACACTTATTGTATAAATTAAGGTCCTTAAGGAATCGTCTAATTCGAATAAATAAGAACCGTTCTCAAGTTTATCCAGGTCAAACTTCTTGGTATATGAGTCCACTGAAATTTTCTCTGAAAATATGATATTCTGATTTTCATCAATTATCTTAAGAATGGTCTTTTCGTGTTGCGAATCTAGTTCTACAATTAAGCTTTTAGATTGACCTTCTGTCATCAAGCTTAGTTTAGGTTCTTTTGCCAAGCCTACTACTATAGTAAACATTAAGGCAAGCATTGCGGTAAATTTCAAATTTGTTTTCATAACTTTTCGTTTTAGGGTTAATGAATAATTTACAGGACAAACTTACCACCAAAGCATTTCAGGAAATACCTCCAGGTTTTCCTATATATATCCTATTTTAACTCAATCTTAGCACTATTTTAATATAAGGGTTAATATTCCACATATAATAGGTAATTTTGCAACTAAAAACTAAAACGGGGTTGAGTAATTTTACATCATCAATCATCAGAAAAAATGAAAAAGTATAAACCGGCTTTTGAAGTTATTGAACCCAATTTTGGGCAGTCATTTACGTATCAAAAATTTGATTCCTCAAAGAATAACAAAGACAATTTGTGGCACTATCATCCTGAAATAGAATTAGTTTATGTTAACGGAGGAGCGGGTAAACGCCAGATTGGAAGTCATATTTCATGTTATACCGATGGCGATTTAATCTTAATTGGAAGTAATTTACCTCATTGTGGATTTACTGATAAGTTTACAGGGAATAAAAGTGAAATTGTCATACAAATGAAAGCAGACTTTTTGGGTAACTCTTTTTTTGATATTCCGGAAATGAAGCAAGCTCAGACTTTGTTTGAAATTGCTAGGGGTGGTGTTGCTTTTAGTGGGGAAACCAAAAATATTGTTGGCGAAAAACTGGAAAATCTTGAAAATGAATCAGATTTTGACCAGTTGTTATCCATTTTGTCAATATTGAACGAACTAGGAAATTCTCAGGATATTAAAGTGCTGAATGCAGAAGGATTCTCATTTAAAACAGATATTGAGGATAACGACAGAATAAATATCGTTTTTAATCATGTAAAAAATAATTTTAAAGAAGAAGTAACCCTTTCAGAAATTGCTGATAGAGCCGGAATGACAGTTCCTTCCTTTTGTAGATATTTCAAAAAAATAACCAACAAAACCTTTATTCAATTTGTTAATGAATATCGACTAGTGCACGCGTCAAAATTACTTGCAGAGCAGCCCATGAGCATTACTGATATTTGTTTTGAAAGCGGCTTTAATAATTTTTCACACTTTAATAAATCATTTAAGGCATTTACCGGCCAAAATCCGTCCGAATTCCGAAACAGGTTAAAAATGGTGGTTCAATAATAGATTAACAACTTTTGAAACAATTGAATTTACAACTACCAGATAGTAATATCATTTATTTTCCCAATTTTCTCGATTATAAAATTGCCAATAGCTATTTTGAACTTTTAAAATCTTCCGTTCCATGGCGTCAGGATAAAATACGAGTTTATGGTAAATTATATCCTCAGCCCAGGTTAACGTCACTTTATGGAAGTAATAATAGATCTTATTCCTATTCAGGTATTACTATGCAACCACTGCCATTTAATGAAACATTATTAGATATTAAGACAAAAATATCCCGATTAACTCCTGCCAATTTTACAAGTTGTCTTTTAAATCTTTACAGAGATGGAAAAGACAGCAATGGCTGGCATTCAGATGATGAAAAGGAATTAGGTAAGAATCCGGTAATAGCATCAGTATCTCTGGGCCAGGAGCGCTATTTCCACCTAAGGCATAAGAAATTAAAGGAATTAAAATATAAAATCCTTCTTGAACATGGAAGTCTTCTTCTTATGAGTGGTCAAACTCAACATTACTGGCAACATCAAATAGCCAAAACAACCAAGCCAATTGTAGAAAGAATTAACCTGACCTTTAGAGTTATCCTATAAAAAAATCGACTACTATAAGTCGATTTTTTTATACCATTTTCTGCAAAGTTGAATACTATCTTTAACACTTTGGTATACTATGCTAATTTCCTCATATACAACCTTATTAGTATAACTTACAAAATGAGTGCCAGGATATAAAATATCGCCTAATCCCCTATTTATTAGGTGAATTACATTTCTAATCATCTCATTTTAAATAGCTTAACTAATTATATCATTTAAATGATCCTGTACTACATCACCAATAACCCTATAATCCATTTTTGGACCGGAAAATAAAATTTCCCATTGCTAAATGAGCACTTAAAAAAAGGAACAAAACACTGCTCCTCATAGCTAAATCTTTTTTCAAAATTAAAAAGTAGGGCATTAATGTATTGTTAAGGCATGTATTATTTTAATTAATAAATTCCATCTTGCACCTATAAATAAATAAAACGTGATTTTTAAAAGGCTAAAACCTGCACTTCTGAGGTATACTCTGATAGTAATAGCCCTGCTTATAACTATAGCTGCAATATTTGTACTGAGCATTTATTTTGGTGCCTGGGGAAAACTTCCTGACAAGAAATCATTGGCCGAATTTCAACAGCCAAGAGCTTCAGAAATATACACGGCAGATAGTGTTCTGATTGGTAAATATTACCTGAATGACAGGCAACCAATATTGTACAAGAACATTCCAAAGCATTTAATAAATGCACTTATAGCCATTGAAGATGAACGTTTTTATGATCATTCGGGAGTAGACTACAAAAGCTTATTTCGTGTAGCTGTGAAAACAGTTTTATTGCAAAATAAAGCCTCAGGCGGGGGCAGTACCATTAGTCAGCAGTTGGCCAAAAATCTTTATCCCAGATCAAGAACAGGAAAATTTTATTTGACAATTGATAAAATTAAAGAAATGATAGTTGCATCCAGACTTGAAGAAATTTATAGCAAGGAAGAGGTTTTAATGCACTATTTAAACACAGTTTCTTTTGGTGACAATACTTTTGGCATAGAAAGTGCCTCCTTAAAATTCTTTAACAAACACACCAATAAACTAAAGATTGAGGAAGCAGCAGTTCTTATAGGAATGCTAAAGGCTACTTACACTTATAACCCGAGAGTTTTCCCTAAAAATAGTATTCAACGAAGAAATCTGGTACTGAATTCGATGTCCGAAGAAGGCTTTATAAAAGCAGTAGAAAATGATAGTTTAAAAACTCTACCGTTAACTATTAATTATAGAGATTATGATCATAATCATGGATTGGCCCCATATTTTAGAGAAGAAGTACGAAAACAGGTTCTCAACTGGTGTGACAAGCAAAATGAACAGGGAAATTCCTATAATATTTATACTTCGGGGCTTAAAATTTATACTACTCTCGATTATAAAATGCAGGTTTTAGCAGAAGAAGCCATGAAGATTCATATGAAAGCACTTCAAAAAAGTTTCGAAAAGAGCTATGGCAAATCGGCCCCCTGGCTCACAAATAAAAAGTTAATTCTTAAAACAGTGAAGAGATCATTAGCCTATAAAAATTTAATTCGACAAGGATTGAATGAGCAGCAGGCGTGGGATACACTAAAACAAAAGAAACTAATGACACTTTCTTCATGGGAAGGGGAAAAAGAAGTCGAAAAAAGTTCAGTTGATAGCATTAAGCATTACATGAAATTTCTAAATACCGGTTCCATCTCCATAGATCCAAATACTGGCGATGTTAAGACATGGATAGGTGGAATTGACTATAAAGTTTTTAAATATGATCATATTTCTCAAAGCAGAAGGCAAGTGGGGTCTACATTTAAACCAATAGTTTATACAGCAGCATTGGAAAATGGAATTGAACCTTGCACATATTTTTCGGCAGAAGAAGTAGCCTATAAAAATTTAGAGGGTTGGTCTCCTTCAAATTCCGGTAATAAAGAAGAAACCTATATGAATTATTCCATGAAACAGGCATTGAGTAATTCCGTGAATACCGTGGCGGTAAAAGTTTTGGAAAGAACAGGTATACAGAATGTCCTGTACCAGGCTAAAAAAATGGGTATTACAGAAGATTTACCAGAATTACCCTCCTTAGCTCTGGGCACAGGCGAAATTGGTATAGAAGAATTGACAGGAGCGTATGCCAGTTATGTAAATCACGGGAAATCTGTTGTGCCCATATTGATGAGTAGAATAACTAATTACAAAGATTCCATACTTGATACTTTTACTCCGACCATATCAAAAGTTCAGGCATTCAGTGAAGAAAATCGGCAGATTATGCTCGAATTTATGAAAGCCACGATTAACGAAGGAACGGGCAGCAGAATTAGAAATACCTATGGATTAAAAAATGATATAGCTGGCAAAACCGGAACAACCCAGAATAATAAAGATGCATGGTTTGTTGCACTTACCCCTAAACTAGTTCATGTAACATGGGTAGGTTTAGACAATCATGAAATAGGTTTTAAAAGTACTTCTCTTGGTCAAGGTGCCAGTGCTGCCTTGCCAATTTTTGCCATTTGGATGCAAAAACTTAACCGTGATACATCCTACAATTACATAACCCGTGAAAGATTTAAAAAACCTGATGCCGAGATTCTTTCAATGCTTGATTGCGAGCCGGTAAAACGGGATGGTTTCTTTAAAAGACTTTTTAAAAATCCCAAAAAAAAGAAAACCAAAAAATTCAAGCATTAAAACTACCATTACACATCTAGATTATATAAATTCAAAATTTGATAATATTTTGACAGAATATTGCCGTAATTTTACACTTTTATAGGACATAAAAACGTCATCGGCTATCCAAAAATAGCTCATTGAAATATTTAAAAATATGTCGTTCATAATACAACTCTGGTCGTTTGCAGAAATGGCATTGTCCGTAAAATAAAAACTAAGATATTTATATCCTATTTTCTATTAAAAACGATTTTAAAGTTTGTCTGGACTTCTTTTAATGTCTAATCCAATATAAATGTTAAAAACGCTTATTTTTTTAACCTTATTTTTTATAGCAATAACATTTTACGGACAAAGTAATATTAAATCCTCTATTTACTACGGTCAGAATATAACCAAGTCTTTTATTGTTAAACAAATTAATGAGACCATTGTCCCCGATGGGATTTTGGATGAACCTATTTGGGAAACAGCGAATAGTGCCAACGAATTTTGGGAATATTTCCCCCTCGATTCCATTCAGGCCAGACAACAGACTGATATTAAAATGTTATATGACGATAAAAACCTTTATATAGGAATTACGGTATATGCCTTGGGCAAGGATTATTCCATTCAATCGTTGAAAAGAGATTATCGTGCCGGAAACAGCGATAACATTACCTTGCTTTTTGACACATTTAGTGATGCTACAAATGCCTTTTTATTTGGCATTAACCCTTATGGGGTACGTAGAGAGGGCCTTGTTTCAGGTGGAGGCCAGGATTTCAGGAATTTCACTACAACCTGGGATGTAAAGTGGAAAGGAGATTCAAAGATTTATAGCACCTGGTACACTTCTGAAATGGTTATTCCACTTACTTCATTCAAATTTGAAGAGGGAGAAACAAAATGGAGGTTTAACAGTTACCGGTTCGACATGCAATCTAACGAAACCAGTACCTGGATGAATATTCCACAAAATCAAAGTATAGCAGGTTTGACATTTATGGGGGATATGATTTTTGAAAAACCCCTTGGTAAGTCCAAAACCCCGTTAGCTCTCATACCCTATGTAAATGGTAGTATTCTTAAGGATTTTGAAGAAGACAATACTACTAATAAGCTATCGGCGGGTGGAGATGCAAAAGTTTCTATTGGCAATAGTATGAATTTGGATATTACCGTAAACCCTGATTTTTCTCAAGTTGAAGTAGATGACCAGGTTACTAATCTCACGCGTTTTGAAATTTCACTTCCCGAAAAAAGGCAATTCTTTATAGATAATAATGATCTGTTTGGAAGTTTTGGTGATCAAAGAGATGCTAACCCTTTTTTTTCAAGAAGGATAGGTATTGCAAAGGATACAGCAGATAATACCATTGAAAATAGGATTATAGGTGGTGTACGATTAAGTGGTAAATTAACAAAAGACTTACGATTGGGTTTTCTTAATCTTCAAACTGCATCAGATGAAGAGAACGAAATACCATCTAATAACAATATGATGTTTGCCCTACAACAGAAGGTTTTTGAGAGGTCTAACATTGGTGTCTTCTTTATTAACAGACAATCCATTAAAGATTACGATTTTCTCTTGCCGGAAGATAAATACAACCGAGTCCTGGGGCTGGATTATAATTTAATTTCAAAGGATAATCTGTGGAATGGAAAATTCTTTTTTCAAAAGTCATTTCAACCCGTGAGTAATGGTAAAGATTTAGCCACAGGTGCACGTTTGGAATACAATTCCAGAAATTATAATATTTCGGGTAAGTTAATTTATGTGGGCGAAGATTTCAGGTCAGATTTGGGTTTTGTACGACGCACGGATATTTTAAAAAGTTTTGTACAACTTGAACGCGTATTTTGGCCAAAAAATAGTTTTATTCAAAATCACTCTTTCCAGTTCTTTCCCATTTTTATATGGAGTCCAAGTATGGATTTTATGAATACGGACAATGAGTTCAGGGGCCAGTGGGAAGCCAGGTTTAAAGACCAATCCAGGTTTGGTGTGGAATTCTCAAATAAGTATACTTTTTTATTAGATGATTTCGACCCAACGGATACCGATGGTGCGATACCATTACCAGGGAATCAGGGATATCATTACAACAGTGTTAAAGCCGGGTATAATTCAGATCGTAGAAAAATTTTCGCTTATGGCATCGAACCAACTATTGGTCGTTTTTATAATGGGAACCGCTTTACTGTTGAAGGCGGAATGACTTTTCGTTTCCAACCAAAAGTATTTCTATCCCTGCTAATGAGGTATGATAAAATAGAACTGCCCGACCCCTACCCCAGTGCAGACATTTGGTTGATAAGTCCAAAAATTGAAGTTACATTCACCAAATCAATTTTCTGGTCAACTTTAATTCAATATAGCAATCAGAGAGACAATTTTGGTATTAATTCCAGATTACAATGGCGCTTTGCACCACTTTCAGATCTTTTCCTGGTTTATAATGATAATTATTTTGTAG
>CAZHWD010000167.1:0-3621 GCA_964536335.1 uncultured Eudoraea sp.
GCCAATTGTATTTCATGAGCCGATTAGAAGTATTATTCGGCTCAAAAATAGTAAAAATATGAGTTGAATAAAAATATTATTTGGCTCACTTCATATCCGCTTAGTGATTAATTACTAGCTAAAAATTAAACCACCGATTTATTGGACTTTTCCATGGCATTTTGAAAGTTTAAATAAAGGTGCCTTTTCCTAAACTATTGATCTACCTTACCTACGTTGAACATTTGGGTAGTTAAACGGCCATTTAAGTATACTTTAAGAAAAGTGTGAACATCGTTTTTAACCTATGAGCCAACTTATTAGGCTACCTTTTTTTACGGGAAAATGTAATTCTACAGATCAATTGGTTTCTCCCGTAAAACAAATATCTGTCAAAGAATTGCTGTTATTCAACCGCAATAGCGCTCATAGGGCCTTATATCACTAGTCTTATCCCTGTAAACAAGGGTGTGTCCTTTTTTAGTAAGCATGATTTTAGCAACTTTGATGTAGTAAAAGTAAAATCATGAGAAAAGTAAAATACTAGGATAAGGATAGGGAATTTAAGATGCCTTCAGATACCTTTTTAGAAGTCTTTCTGAAAGAGTAATGTTGGAACTTATAAAGCCTACTAAATCAAAAAGTACATTGATTAAAGCATGGGATTATCTTAAAACAATACCAATCATAGCGCGCCTATTAAGTTGGTTAGGAATAGAAGGAATTAATTAGATTTAATCCCATGGGAAATTTAACTTTTAGAATTCTGCTTTGAAGATATTATCTCCTAAATGAGAAGGAGCACCCTAATGGGCGCCCCTTTTAACAGAAAGCAATTTGTTAAAATCAATGACTAATCGTGACCCGTATCATTTTTGTTAAATCCGGATAGGTAAACCCGTCATTCACAATTTGCACTACACCATTTTCGTCCACCCCGGTATCGGGTCCACTTTGCCTTGGAGCTTGGTTCGGACCAACTCCTGGCTCTTCATTAACCTCAGTCCCTGCATCCCATAAATATAAATATCCTGTGATGTCTCCCTCAATGGGTTCCTTGTTTCCCTCAAACAATGAAATACCATTAGCGCCTGGTGCGATGAAGAGATCATTAGATTGGACAAACATAGTTGCAAAGTTTAAATAATCTTTGTTCTTGGCTGTGAATGTAAATTCATAAGATTGCCCCGAAAGAAGTGGTCCAGGTTGATCCGCACCTGCTGGCACTGCAAAGGTGCCATGGGATCGAACTTTCGGGTGATTTCTTAGAGCTTCATCCAAGGGCCCTGGATTTCCATCCTCGGCAATGGCCTCAAGTCCTTCCCCAAAATCCGGAGCACCAGGAGCAAATAGAGGCATACTCGATTTCTTTTGCACAGCAAATATTCCCGGAGCAAACACAATAGGATAGCCATATTCATCAGTACCAATATTTTCAATGCGAACCGTAAAAGTGGTAAAGGCACTGTTATTGGATTTCAACTCGGTAGTTTCGAAAATGGCTTCGGTTTGATCAGTGTTGTCATGACATCCCCACAAAACGAGAGTCGCCGTGGCAATTAAAAAAGATAATTTTTTCATTTTAGAAGGCTTTTATTGTTATTTGACAATGATATCAACCAATTGTCACAAAACCTTCACAGCTATATAAATTTTCTATAACGGCATTGGTTAAGGTTTCCATAATCCACCGTATTATTGAACTTTCGACTTACAGAATCGTTGAATCCACATCATACTATAACAGATGTTGTTCTTTTAGGGGTTAGTCTAAATAAATACTCCGTTATAATTGCAGGTAATTACTGTTGGTAATTGTATTTCATTGTTCTATCTCTTGCTGTATTTTTTCAAGCAATTTAGTGGCATTCAATAAAAGGTCTTTGTAATACTGCTCATATATAGAATGCTTATAAGAGTAAAAACCAGCAGTCCCCTCGAGCCTTCTAAATTCATCTGAATAGGGGTCATTTAAAAATTCCAATCCTTTAAAGTCAAACATTTGTTCTTGATCATATATGTGAGAAGTTAAATCATAATATTTTATCAAGAGCGGAGGAAAAAACATGAACATATCAATGCTCGAAAGGTTCATCTCTGTAATGTGCCTATTAGCTATAGCGTAATTTCGGTAGTAATCAATGATCGATTCCTTTAATTGATCATCACTTATTAGATCAAGTTTACCAGAAGTTGTAATTTCTGTAAAAGTTTCATCCTGTAATATTAAATCCTCTGAATCCCAAACTGTAGAAGAAATCAGCTTTTTAAAATCCTCCGTGGTAGATTGAACATCATACATCGAATGTATAAAATAGTAGTATGATTCCTGTTCGTTTTGTGCTTTTTGTATTTTTTGACGCAAGTAGGTGGTATCTTTTTGAATATCAGTATGTATTCTTTTAAGGTAACGAATTTGTATTTTTTTCTCTTTTTGATCTTCATTCCAATTATTTACTTGCAGTGCAATCAAAATCCCAACTACCACTAGTACAATCTCGCCAATGGCATATTTTAAATACTTTCCAGTTTTATTTTTTTCCATTAGGTCATATCTAATTTTTCTAAAGAATTTTATCATTGGCTTTATTTGCTATGATTATCATAAATTAAGGTAGCTTTCAATTTCAACTCTAAGGTTTTCTCCTTCAGCAATTATATTTTTATAATCCTCTATAATGAAAGGCAGAACCCATTCATTACGCATGAAAATTGCTTTAACCTGACTGTACTTATTAATTTCGTTTAAATAATCAATCGTGCCACTTTTTGATTGAAAAACTTTAGGTTGGTAATAAGCTCGAAAATTCTCCCATGAATTATCATAAAATCCATTGCGTAATAATTCTGATTCCATGATTTCACTAGAAGTATTTTGTTTAGATTCTACAAATTTTACTTCATCAATTGATTTCTTATAATCTCTAATGAGATTTCTAATTTCGTGAAATTCTTTTGAATCAATTAGTTCTGAATTTTGCACTTTATCAAATCCGTTTGTGTTATTCTCAAATTTCTGTTCCACTACTATGTAGTTGAAGGCATTAAGAAAGTCCGAAGTATTTATTTGCGTTTGCTGTTTATAAGAGTCGATAATTTTTGTAGTAGATATTAAAGACGCCTCCCTCTCTTGAATTAATTTAGTTAATTGATTCTTATCACTTTTTATATCTTCAATTAAAAATATCAAGTATCCTTCAAGAGTTTTACTGTTTTTTCTATTTTCATTCCAATTATTGATGCTTAAAGCAATTAAAATCCCTACGACAACCAGTACAATCTCGCCAATAGCGTACAAAAGGTATTTTGACACCTTATTTTGAGCAAGGAGTTGCTGTCGGATTTTACGGAAGAAGCTGATCATGGTAAGTAGTTGGTTGTTCTTCCTAAGGTAAGGAATTATCCAACACCCCTTGTAGTATTATAAATCTTGCAGAATAAACAGACCACCACATTAGACAAAGTAACTGATGTAACTTTGGTTGGTCTTTCTTGATACAGCACTTACCTCGTACCTCAAACCTCAAACCTCAAACCTCTAACTTCATTCATAAGCCATTCAATACCGGAGTTTGGACAGGGGGGTGGATGAGTTAGCCTGACGTTTAGGCTCGCGCCACCAGGGGCTACCCTGGGCATGAT
>CAZHWD010000168.1:0-4765 GCA_964536335.1 uncultured Eudoraea sp.
TGTAGTTTTGACCAGAAATATTACCGTGCGTATGATTAACATCGAGGTTAAATTACTCTCTAGCATACTAATGACCATTGATGATGAAATCTCAAAACTTGGTTTCAAAAACACATCAGTATGATCAACTTCTTTAGAAAAATCCGCAAGAAATTGGCTGATGACAACAAGCCTTTAAAATATATGAGGTATGCTGTTGGGGAGATACTCTTGGTAGTAATTGGGATTTTGATTGCCTTAAGTATCAATAATTGGAATGAAGGGAGAAAGGATCGAATAATCGAAAAAAGTATTTTACTTGAGCTAGGGGATAATTTAGAAAGAAATATTGCTCTTATTGATATTGCCAACGCTGAGATAATTGAGATAAACAAGGGCACTAGGACTATAATAGAAATTATTGAGGAAAGAAAATCGTACGCGGATACATTAATTTATCATTTTGACAAATTGAATAGGTCAGGTTCATACTTATTAAAATTAAATACAAATGGGTACGAATCTCTTAAAAATATTGGTTTTGAAATTCTGACTTCAAAAGTTCTTAAAAAAGAAATTTTATCTCTATTTGAAATAAGTTATCGAAGCTATATCCGAGAGACAGAAGTTATTAATGCCGCTTGGGGGAGTAATCCCATATGGTGGCAAGATTATTTTTACATTCATCCCTCAGAACCAGGCTTAATACCTTTGGATTATAGTTCTCTACTAGAAGATAAAAAGTTTATGACAATTGTCCGAGAGATAGAGAATGGAAGATATAAAGTTCTCGACCAAATGATATTGTGCAAGACAGAAACCCAAAGAGTCCTCCAACTTATAAAGGATGAGTTAGGTGAAATTGAGTGAATGAGTAGTTCACAAATTACCAAAGGCTTTAATTAATAACAAATTACAATGACACTCTGCGAATACAAGATGCTATCAGAAGATGACCAGTGGGATACCGTATTCTCAAAAGGAAGATTCCCGGACATAGTAATCTAGGTAATCAGCTTAAAATTTTATTAGATAATTCACTACCTTATAGAGAATCAACCAAGTATTCTAGTTATATGATTGGCTTCTTCCGTAAAATCCGCAAAAAACTGGCTGATGACAATAAGCCACTAAAGTATGCCCGTTACGCCATTGGGGAGATTGTCCTCGTTATTATTGGCATTTTAATTGCACTGCAAATAAATAATTGGAACGAGATAGAAAAGTCCAAGTCAGAAAGCAAAAGGCTACTCATTGTTCTCAAACTAGACCTTGAAAAGGATATACATAATTTTAAATCTTTACGAACAGAATACAATGATTGGCTCTTACAAATCGAAAATATATTGGATACCGTTTTAGATGGTAACACAAAAAAAATTACTCGATTTGATCAATTGGCAGCCGGAAGACTTTCAATGAACTATTTAAGTGTAAATAAAGTAACCTTCTTTGAGATGTTTAACTCTGGAAAAAATTTAGAATTTGATAACCTAGAAATTGTTCGAGACATAAAGGATTATTATCAATATGCTGACATTGAACTAATAAAACTAAATACTGACAATGAGGTTTTCTATCAATTACTGATGACATATTACGGTGTACAAGGGATTAATACTTTGAATAGGATAATTAAACAACGAAATTTAGAATATATAGATTGGTCCTGGCTTACCAACCCGCGTTCAAAAGAATACATCAATCTGGAAACAGCAATGCTTCTCTATCAATTAGTAGTCGAAGAGAACTTGGGGGTAATTCAAGAATTGGAAAAAAAATCAAACTTGCTTATTGACAAAATTGAAAATGATTTAGAAGGAAAATAACCAAAGGCTAACAACAACCAATGATCAACTTCTTTCATTATCGAAACTTAATTTTGCATATGCAAAATCAAATGTCCGGTGGACATTTGGTTGAGATAGCCGCTAGCGGGCGTCTTGAAAATATACTTAGAAACTATGATTAATTTTTTTAGACGTATACGCAAGAAACTGGCTGATGATAACAAACCACTAAAGTATGCCCGCTATGCTATTGGGGAAATTGTTTTGGTGGTTTTTGGGATTTTGATTGCTTTAAGTATTAATAATTGGAATGAGGATCGTAAGACGACTAACACTGAGATTGAATATCTTATACGTCTCCGAACAGATCTTGCAAATGATACCATCTACTATCATCGTCGAATAAAATATGCCGATAAAGTAATTGCGGATCATAAGAAAGCCATCAAAACCTCTCACACTGAAATTGCAAGCTCTCAGGATTTTTTTCAATCGTTTAATTATCTTGAATTTTCATCTGAGTTTCTTAGCATTAGAGACAATACATATGATGAAATGCATAATTCAGGTCAAATTAATATTATCAAAAACGATAAGATCAAAACAAAAATATTGGAATTTTATCGACAAGTAGATTTGGTTAAAACGCATTTTGACGAAATTAATTATACTTCCATTGAGTTTCAAAATGATTTTTTTATCCAAAGCAAAGCCCTAAAGCACTTCTGGTCTTATGGATCAGAAGTGTTTCCTTGGACAACTGAAATGCTAGACGAATCTGATGATTGGCAATGGATCAATGATCCTAAATCGGAATTGTTCAAATCATTCCAATTTGTAATTGGTTTTTATTCAACCAAGCAAGCATATTTTAAAGGCTACTGTGAGGATCTTGAATATAAATCCACAATTTTATTAATAGAAATAGAAAACGAACTAAAAAATAGATCCATCGAAGTTCCCGCACCAACCATCGAACCTATTTTCGTTATTGATTAAATGATCCCTTAATAACAGAACTTATTTTCATGTTTTTTCTACCCTATGATACTCTACGAATACAAAACACTTTCAGAAGATGACCAGTGGGATAACGTATTTGCCAAAAGCAAGTTCCTGGATATAGTTATAGAAGGTAATTCTAAGTACGTCCTTTACGCAATAGATAAGTTCTTTGGTGAGGTTATTTGGGATATAGCAGAGGCTCAGATTATAGGCAAAGGACAGTTTAAAGAAGGAGATAGCCTGAATAAGTATTCTAATGTTCCTAAGGAGATTTGATTAATAAAGTCTTTATTCAAGTCGCAAATAAGAAAGTGGGATAGAAACGATTTATATTATCAATAAACCTTCAAAATCAATCGATTAAGAAGGTTCTAATGTATTGGATGCGGTTCTTAATTCTATGTGTTCGAAAATCTGTATCATTTCTAAACTCATAGGGAAATACCTACTCTAATATCAAGGAAGTTCGCCACATGACCATGTGTTTTCAGATTGATTCCAGCGTTAAAATTCTTGTTAATCCTGTATACCAGCCCGTATCTCTGATACGCATCCGAGTGCATAGGATTAGGGTTGTTGAGATAGACTCCAAATTGCTGACTGAAAAGAAACTTTCCTAATAAGAATTCGAGACCAATGGCTAATCCGGCTTTCACAGGACTAGCTTCATCTCCGTTCTGTTCAAGTACATATCCGGTACCATTATCATACATGACCTCCCCTCCGAAGGTGTACGCAATTACCCGGGCAAACTGCCTGCTCCATTTTATTTCCAGACCAGGGGAAAGCAGAAATAGATTATCTTTCGGTTCTTCATAGGCCATAAAAAAAGTAAAATCTAGCCTTTTTTGAGGCGGGCCAAGATCTCTCCAGTTGTTGACGGCTCTTTTCTTAAATTCAAACTCTTTTAAATAATAGGCCATACCAATACCTAGAGAGGGCCAGTTAATACCCTTATTAGGTTGGCTGACGCCACCGTTTGAAATGTGGTTATATACCAGTGTCCCATTCAGTAACCAACGGGGTTTGATTCTAAAGTGTACCGTTCCTCCCAGTTGCAAGGGAAAACCTATAAAGGTACTGTAGCTCTGGTTATCCGGATTTGAAACCGGATCATATGGGGAGTTCTGATACGATAAACCAAGACCTGCCCGCACGGAATAATTCACTCTGCCCTTGGTATTAAATACAGGTTCTATATAAAAGAGTCCCGTCATCCCTTGTCCAAGCACTTCCTTATTGTCAAATCCCCAATAGGTGAGCGCAATACCAAGTTTTGGATAACACATACATGACTCCCATGCTTTTTGGGATATTTTGTGCCAGGCCAAATCCAATTCAATGCCAGTAGGGTAGGAATCCTCAATTGGTCTGAGCTCCCGGCTGTGGATAAGTACCGAACCCCGATGAAATTTAAGTCCAACCAGCTTCACTGAATTAAGTGAGTCACTTGTATTCTGAGAGAAAGAATATTCTGTTGAGTAAAGGAAAACTCCAATAAATAAACAACAAATTCTCAAACCTGACCTCATTTTAAATCGATAATTGTCACCTAAAAATATCTAACACTAATTTACGAAGCAAAACCTTCATTTAGATATATTTCTTTTGGTCTTCTTTGGCGGATATTGCCGGAACAAATGATCATCCCAGCTCAAACATTTTGAACAGGCAAAAGCACACATTGCATCCGGTTTTTGCGTGCATCTGTACTAGAGACGGGGAATTACCTCTAATAAGTAGTCATTTATGACTAGTAGTATTCCTAATGTTTGAAATATGCGATAAAATGTGGGATAAAAACTATTTATAAAAACAAAAAACCCATGCATTATACATGGGTATTGATATTTATGGCTCCCCCTCTTGGACTTCCCGCCAATGGCGGGATAAACTTCTCACCCAACATTTTCTGACGAAAAAAGCCACTTACTTTCGTAAATGGCTTTGGTTATCTTTTATAGTTGACTTTTAGAAGTGTATTTCGAATT
>CAZHWD010000169.1:0-6472 GCA_964536335.1 uncultured Eudoraea sp.
GTATTGAATATTAGCTTAGAGGTATTATTGGCATTAATAGCCCTTGGCTTTCTTATAGGCCTTTGGGGGTTATTAAGCTAAATAGTATTTCTTTAGATTGAAGCTTTAATCGGTTAATACTTCTTAGCAGAAACATCAGCCTATGGCCGAAAATGTAAAAATACCCTTCCAAATTGGAGGGGTTTTTTAATGTGTTCTAAAGTCGTTTTTCAGCATTTCCAAAATCTTCCTTATTTCCCCGCACCTCTTTTTTCATATAATTTTACCCAAATAAGGATATTTCAAAATGCTTATATTGTGGTTGTAAAATTTCTTTTTTTTCACAATGAACTTGTTTGTATGTTTTAGAAGTATTGATGAAAATGAGGGTATCA
Source organism: uncultured Eudoraea sp. (assembly GCA_964536335.1). Taxonomy (GTDB): domain Bacteria; phylum Bacteroidota; class Bacteroidia; order Flavobacteriales; family Flavobacteriaceae; genus Eudoraea. The sequence goes on from CAZHWD010000169.1 coordinate 375, forward strand.
AAGTGATTAATGGATTAAGGACTAACGCCCAAAATGCTCTTGTGATATTGGAAGAAACCAACCGAAATCCGAAATGGAAAAATGTGTCTGATAAATTTTCAATATCTCACTTTATAATTTTTTAATTGGGGAACTATACTTTTGAAAGTAAACATATGAATTGGGAATTTAAAAAAGCCGTGGCCTTGAATAAATATATGGTTGCCCATTTTTCTTTTTTCTATTTTCCTGTTTTTTGTCTTATTATATAGAGCCGTCATATTTTCTATTTGGGGGGCCGATAATTTGTACGCCACTGTTTCGCAATGTTTAAAAGAAGAAAAGGATTAGAAATATTAATTCCTAAAACCCTATGTTTATAAAAACCGGCAAATGCTACTATAATCTAACCAACCATGGGGCCTAAAAGAAAATACAACATCATCTTCAGGGCTTGCGATATTGTCAATGCCGTTAACAAGAATCCCAGACCTTTTGATTTGGAGAAAGGGCAACTGATCAAACTATGTTTTCTAAGTTTAATTGAATCCTTAAAAGATATAGATTATAAGATCATCGTTTTGGGTGATAAGCTCTCTGAAGAAATGATCTCCTTTTTTAACCGTTTCGAAGTTGAATTGCGTCTCGGAAACTTTGGAAACGATGCCTCCATACGTGAAACATTAAAAATCGCAAGTACCATTCCAGACGATGAATGGATTTACTTTTGTGAAGATGACTACTTGCATGCTCCTCATGCCTTTAGAATTATTGATCATTTTTTAAATGAACGGGATTCCCTTTTTATACAAAAAAAGAAACTCCTCAACTTATCTAGCCTCGTAAATTTAAAAGATAAAGACCTCTTTATTTTTCCACCGGATTATTCGGATCGATATGAACCCCTGTACCGCCAGCATTCTTTAATTCTTTTGTCGAGCGATTGTCACTGGAGGCAAGTGAACAGTGTTACCTTCACCTTTCTAACAAAATCTTCCACCATTAAAAAACATTTCTCCCTGTTCAATAAATCCTCTGTGAAAGCCAGAGATCGGTTGTTTAGCAGAAAGCTTTTTGGACGAATTGGTTTTGGTTTCTGGACCAGTTCCGTTTGTTTCTCACCCATCCCGGGAATATCGACCCACATGCACCGTGATACCATGACTCCCCTGGTGAACTGGGAAAAGTTAGTGCTGGAATACGGCGCTAAAATTGAAGCATTAAACTATTGATGTACAATCCCTGGCTAAAGTTTAATTGTAAAAATCTGATCATTCCTATTCTGCTAACCCCATTTCTAAGATAAATCACAGAATGGACGTTGGTCCTAATACCTCCTATTTAGTACACTATATTCATTGAAATATCAGAATCGGTATCTCGGAGGAGTAATTCCATTTAGTCGTAAATATGTTGTTGCCTGACCAACATGATGGACAGTATGATTGTAGGCTAACATAATCATATCAAAAACAGAGTGCTCCATCCAGGGCTCCTTGTCTGGATAGTAATGGTTTTTAGTATAAAGTTCATTTTTGTTTAAGGATTTATAAGCTGTTTCAAAATGGTCAAAACATCTATTCAGGTATTCCAATTTTGCTTTCTTGATCGAGGTTTCCGGCTCTTCCTTTGGAATTTTACCATCAATTACTCCAGCATATACATCCAGGCCGTAACCTATATGAGTAAAGAGTTTGCTGAAGGGCATCATTTCGTTTTTTGGTTGGAATTCAAATTCAGATTCAGGCATAGCCTCGAGAATCTCGAAGGTGTAAATTCTATTGTAGTCCCAGCGAATAAGGAATAAATCAATAAAATTGGGGTCACTTTCTTGACCAAAGGAATATGCATTTTGAGATAAAAATAATGATCCTAAACCAAGTAATCCAATAGATTTTCTTCTGTTCATAATGTTAGTTATTTTGTAAAATATTATAAGAATGTCAATACATTATTATTACTATTAGTCTGGCTATTTAATAGGATGCATTTTATAAGATTTTAGCCTTTCGTTCATTGTGTCTTATACTTTTCATTTATTAATGATTTTCAAATGATTATTTGAGCCAGTTATTTGCCATTTAACCAATGAAATGGGGATGTTTCCAATACTATTTAGGGTGTCAAAAAAGTCTTTCAAATCAAATGGTTTGCCCTGTAATTCTCGTAGTCTGGCATAATCAGCCAATGTGTTTTCTAATAAATATTTGCCAGTAATATAACTTGTTCCATATCCTGGTTGACGTAAATACAAATGTTGCTCAAAAATGAGTAGCTCTTTTTCGGTTTTCATCCAGCCACGAGGTGTGTATTCGCTGTGAATCCCTCCAGCTTCCTCCATGGTCATCTCATTGGCATGAGCAAATAATGATCCTAAACCTCTTGCAGCACGCTGCGCAATCATTATATATACAATCTCTTTGGTTCTTGGGCTATCATCGTACAAACCAGATTGCATAAACATTTCTTCAACAGCTGTGGCTGTCCCTTCATTTCTTGAATCGAAAATATTATATAATAATGGGCCTTTTCTTATTTCACTTTTGTGTGGCTCATTATCCATACGCGCTAATTCAAACCAATGGTAAAAATGTGAGTATAAAGGTCTGGGGTCGTAATGCTCGCCAATCAAGAAAAAGTTACGGCTTTCCCTGGGTACATATTCCCCCAAATGCTCGCGTAAAGCAGGGTCAAAATACGGTTTCACGGTAACGATGTCTTGCTGATCTAAAAAATTAATCAAGCTTTTGGCAGACGCATCAGCCATTTTATCATAGGCTTCAGGGGAGTCAACATCAACCAATTCTGGTAGATTTCTATTTCTGTGCTCTTCTAATTTTAACGAAGACCAGGCACGAGCGAGCTCACGTTTTAGAATCATAACTTCATCATCCCATGTTAATGGTACCAGGTGTACATTTTGTAAATACCAAGTGTAATTGTCTTTACCAATTCCTGAAGAACCAGTTTTTGATTTGGATTCAGCATGCAACCAAGAAGCAAAGTCATTAGTCGAAGTTATAGCTTCATCAATAACTGAAACTAATTCCGCATCATTTATAATATAAACTTGCTTTTTTAGATTGTTAAGCACAATACTCTGAGCTTGAATATCTCGAATCCCGGTGACCCATAAGTCCCTGGCATTTCCTGTTAAATTATTCTTTGCCTGGGCATTTAGTGGCACAATTTTTTTTAGATCAGTTAAGAATCTATGTCTTTCTTCTTTCGATAAAGGAAAAGTATATGTCCATAGTTCTGTTGTACCATGATGGGTTGGACCCTCATGAGCCGGCACATCGCTTCTGTCTGACCAAACCGATTTATAAAAGGCAGGATCACGAGCCCAAGGTTTTAAAATTCGATGGTTAAAATCATAGCCGTTCATCTCAGCCCAAACAATCATCCAATCCACCTGATTTTCTACTGACCATTTTGTAGTGTCTATAGATTGTAATCTTGACTGTAATTCTCTAAACCTTGGCCAACGCTTTTCAAAGGTTGCTACTGTATAATCAGGAGCCCCATCGAGGAGAGGTGGTTTTTCAAATGTTCTCCATTCTTTAAATAATGCAACTAATTCTAGATAATCATTTGATGTAAAATTTTCTGTTTTAGTTTGGGATTCTGTGGTTTTTTCTTTCTTGTCAGTTTGACAACTAATAAAGAGCGTTAATAAAAGAGGAAGAATAGCGGTGGTTATTTTCATATGATTATATTATTATTCCTGAATAATTTTATTTTTGGTTACATTGAAGGTTAACAATTGTATATAGTTCATATGAACTAAGATAATGAATGAATCTCTAATAGTATCAGGCCAATATTATCAGTGCCAATAAAGGTTAGAACAGGAACTAAGCAGCTATGAATTACATCCTTTAATTAATAGTTATTGTGCCTAAATGTTTTGGAATAATGACTTTTGTTTGCGGAGCTAGCTTTTTTACATCTTCTTGAAATGGAATTAGTTTTGTCTCAACCCCTGTTTGTTGTGAAAATCCGTAGGGCAGTCTAAAATTGTCCCAATGAGTTGGTATTATCACCTTAGGGTAATTTGTAATGGCAAGAAGGCGTTCGTTATATTTATAGAGGCCAAGTTGTGACCGATTAACCCCTGCCAATAAAATGTCCGGTTTAATACCTAATAATTCTCTTTCAACAAAGTTCATTGAGCCCATTGTTAATACATCATGGTTTGCGAATCTGGCAAGAAACATTAATGACCCCCCTTCAATAAATTCAGATACCTTAAGTGGCGCTTCAGGTATGTTGGAATAAACCCTGTTATCGATATAATGTTTTTCATTTAATGCGGAATGAAGTGTAGGAATTACTTTTACGGCAAAATTCTTAAACTGGTAATCTTCTCCTCCTTTAACGGGATATAATTGCTCATCCGGGATTCCATAAGCGCGCAAAATATTGCAGGTGGTTTCAGTGCCAATAACCTTAGCTCCCGTTTTCCTGGCTATATAAGGTACATCGGCAAGATGATCAAAGTGAGAATGATGGACCAGAATAAAATCGGCCCTGTTAATTAAGCTATCTATGCCTATGGTATCTGATACTGCAATATCTGAACGCTCAACTGTCGCTCTTTTATCATCCGGACTTATACCGGGACCGGTACCAAGTTTGAAACGCGATATATAAGGATCTACCAGTACGGTAAGTTCACCATCCGTTATTTCCCATCCTGCAGTTCCAAGATATTTTAATTTTATGGGATCAGTCTGTGCATTTGTAACAAGGGACATTAGAAAAATAAAAGAACACGATAGTTTTAGTAGTTTGCTTTTGCTGAAAGCTCTAAGCTTAATTTTATAAAAGTTGCACATATGGGTTAATTTGATTTTATTTCTTTTTTCGATTAAAATAGTAGCGATTAATGTCGTCGGAGTTGGCTTCAATTATATCAATATAGCCATCATTGTTTAAATCTGAGGTAATTATATCATAGGTCAGAAAAGTTTCATCAGACAATGCAGAACTTGTCCAGTTTGCTCCATCCCCCGAATTCCAAAAGATAGCATTTGCGCTACCGGAATTCCCTATAATGATATCTTTATCATTATCTAAATCGAGATCAGCAACGGTAACTGCATAACTGTTCATTTCAGAGGAATCAAAGACGACAGAATTTGTATAGGGTGCTGTGTTACTTCCGAAGTAGATGGCATTAGTTTCACCAATATTGGCAACAATAATGTCCGGGTATCCGTCATTGTTTATATCCGTAACACTTACAGAACGAGTATTGTCGCTTCCTGTTCCAAAGGCGATTTTCTCATTAAATTCAAGTTTGCCATTATTCAGATACACGTAATTGGATTGCTCGTCTCTGTTGGCCAAAATCAAATCCGGATCGCCATCATTATTCATATCCGCAACTTTTACATCTATAGTTGAATCCTCTCTATTGCCAAAACTCAGATTCGTCAAAAAATTTCCTTCGCCATTATTCAAACAAATCTCATTAGGGCGACCTCTATTGGTTATCAGAATATCGAGATCGCCATCCTGGTCGAGGTCGGCTAATGTTATGTTTCTGGTAGGCGCATATTCTATTCCAAAGGAAGAGCTCTTTGAAAAGTTCCCTTTGCCATCGTTTTTATAAATATAGTTGGGAGCCATATCGTTTCCAACGGCAATATCAAGATCTCCATCATTGTCCAGATCTCCCAATTCCGCGGCGTAGGTAGTTGATCTTTGCCCGCCTAAATCCTTTTCAACGGTGAAAATTCCTCTACCGTCATTTAGGAAAATACGATTCTGACCCGGCCAGTGTCTTCCATTGGCTACAATAATATCTATATCGCCATCGCCATCTATATCTCCAGCGGCAACCGATGCAGTGCGTTCTTTATAGGTTCCCAAAACAAGTCGTCCGTTGGCCCTCATTTCGATTTCCTGGGCGGCACAATGGCTGCTGATGAAGCAGATAAAACAGGTGGCTACGATCGTTGTTTTATTAAACATTGTTTTTTAGCATTTTGTATTTGTAGAGGGTCATAGAAGCAATGGTGGTTGGTCCTCTCTAAGGTATGGAATTAATTGGAGAGGTTTTGCGGTATGGGTAAAGAAGTATAATGCTTGAAATACGTAGTACGAAATGC
>CAZHWD010000170.1:0-5324 GCA_964536335.1 uncultured Eudoraea sp.
ACGCAATAGATGCATTGGAGTATCAAAAACTTGGACACTCAAAAGGAAAAAACATACTAACTGTGAAATAAGGAAGCACATAACAAAAAATATAAGCAATAGCGCCCTTCGGGACGCTACTACTCATATTCAGCCGTTAGCCTTCATTATGACCAACTGATAAACCAATGATAAACTTTTTTAGGAAAATAAGACAGCAACTTCTTAGTGAAAATAAATTCAGGAAGTATTTGTTCTATGCGATCGGTGAAATATTTCTTGTTATGATAGGCATATTGCTTGCTTTCCAATTAAATGCCTTCGTCCAGAATAGGGAACATAACCGTGAAGAAAAAAGGATATTATACAATCTTTTAGAACATGATTTAAAAAGTGATATTGAGCAATTAAATCAATTGATAGATTCTGTCGAAGCCACCATGCAGATTATGACCGCTTTAACTGGTGATAAAATAGAATTTATCACCGAAATGGAGGCCTTAATTAAGGATTACAATTTTCAGGCTAATGATGGTACATTTAATGAGGCGGTTTCTACCGGTACAATGAGATTGATAAAATCGGATACACTTCGGGGTCTAATTTTTAAGTACTATAGGGAAATTGAAAATAACAAATTCATAATTGAACAAAGTGCATTCGTCAATAATCATGAAATTACTGTACCCGAAACTTATGCTAAAATAATTGCCACCTCTGAAGGTTTTTCACGCTATAATATCACATTACCTTTACCTGAATTAAACCTGGAAAATCTCATCCGTGATCAAAAATTTATGGGATCCATGTATAGTCGAGTGGCGTCCTTACGGTTCCAGATGGATTCCTGGAGTCAATTAAAACAAGAGGCTGAAATCTTGTCAAAAGAAATAAGAGAGAAGCTGGATTAATATTAAACTTGTCCTAAATTGATAAAGCAATAAACGCAATTAATAATAAATAACGAAAGGCTAACATTATATAAAATGCATTAAAACGTATTTTATACTTACCGTTGGCAAACATTAGAAAAATCTTGAATTAAATATGGAAATAACATTAGAATATTGGAATACATTGGCGAACCAAACTATTCTAATAAGCTCTTTACTGAGTGGGTTTTCTATTGCAGTAGTAGCTAATTTATTAGTTTCTGATAAAAAAGATAAACTAACGAATATGATTTTAATATCTGCAACCCTATCTGCAGGTTGTTTTCTTGTGACAGTATTCGCAACGATACAAATTTCAATGATAACTACTCCAGGAGGAAGTTTAAAGGAAGTAGTTGCAAGCGATTTTTTTATTCCTAGACTAATTGGAATGTCGACTTTTATGATTGGTCTTTTTTCTTTAACTATAATGATTTCATTATCAGGATGGACAAAGTCAAAGAAAATTGGAATATTTACCACAGTTGTTGGAGTCCTGACTTTATTATTAATCTTTGTGACAATGAATGACTAGGTTAGGACAATAAGACAGAAGAATTAAATTGATAAAAACCACTGGCAACAATGGCTATGATTTCGCTACGCCTGGGCGAAGCGAAATCATAGTCGAGACCGTTACCCGACATTTGAGCCGAGTCAAGTAACATTTTATAGTTTGAAGCGTCGTTCTTCTTTAACCTACTACTTTAAATATGAAAAAAAAGATATTTAAATTTCTTAAAATCTTTTCAGTAATCTTTCTTCTATTATTATTAGTTATAATATCTGCTGTTCTATGGCCAATGCCAAAATTAAACCTAGCTAAAAAGTTTGATACAGTCTTAATACAATCTGTGAACATAATTGACGTGAAATCGGGAGACATTGTAGAAAATCGAGATATTCTTATAAAAAATAATATTATTAGTGCAATCGATACCTCTGGCATACTAAAAGCAAATTCAACTTCTTTGATTATTAATGGCTCTGGTAAATACATAATTCCGGGTCTGTGGGATATGCACACGCATTCAAATCAACATTCAGAATGGCTTCATCATCCACTTTATATTGCCAATGGGGTTACAGGTATTAGAGATATGTCAGGACAACTCAACAAAAGAGATAGTTATTGGGTTGGCAGTAAAGAACGCTTAGAGTGGAATACAGAATTAAGCAATAATAAGCGAATAACTCCAAGATATGTTTTACAAAGTAGTTACCAAATTGATGGGGCTTCATCTGTCCCAGAAGGCTTTCCTGAATTTTTTAAGCTAGAGAAAGATGAACAAATTGATTCTCTTTTAAGCTTTTACAAAAATGAAAAAGTAGATTTCATTAAAGTTTACCAACAAATACAGCCTTATATATATAAAAGATTGGCTTTAGCTGCTCCAAAATATGGATTGCATCTTGCAGGCCACAAACCAATGTTTATAAGTCTTGAAGATGCCATTTTATTAGGGCAAAGAAGCTTTGAACACGGACGTATTTTTATGTTTGAGTCTTTTCCTAAAGCAGATAGTTTGCGAAATCCCAAAAATTGGAAAGAATTCTTTTCAAAATTAAAAAAATCAATGATTGAGGATTTTAATCCAAAAACCGCATTAAAATTAATGGAGTTAATGAAAGAGAATAATGCTTATTGGACACCAACGCTTCAAACCCTCAAATTCGAGGCATTTGCACATAAATCTACATTTATAGACAATCCTAGCTTAAAATATGTTACTTCTATACGAAAAGACTTATGGTGGGGAATTGATGTCAGAAATAACAAGAAAAAGAATTTATCTGAAGAAGGAAATGGATTAAGTACAGATTTTTATAATGTGGCAAAAAAACAAATTAAAATGGCCAACGATATTGGTGTCCCAATTATGACAGGAACAGATGTAACAGATTCCCATACTTTTGCTGGGTTTAGTATGCATGATGAATTACAAGATTTAACAAAAAGTGGTTTATCGAACCTTGAGGCTTTGCAAAGTGCTACTATTGTTCCAGCAAAGTTTGTTGGAAAAGATCAAGATTATGGAACAATTGAAAATGGAAAAATTGCAGATTTAATTATTTTGGATAAAAATCCTTTAGAAAATATTACCAGTTCTAAAACAATTAATGGTGTTATAATGAATGGGATTTATTATGATTCGGATAAAATAGATGAACTAAAAGATTTTACGCAATCGGTTTCTTCAAGTTTTCATATGAACGTTAAAGTTTTTTATAGCCTCATAACTAGTCCTTTGGTTAGAGTGCAATTTGCGGATTAAAACGTTTGCCAACAATGTGTATAGCTAATTGCTCGTTCTGTGTGTACCCGGAAAAATCCTACGGATTTTCCTCTGGTTCGTTTCCTTTTGCTATTTTAGTTGCGTTACGAACGCAACTAACCATACACCAACCGTTGTATACCATTTGAAATAAAACGCTTTGCATAAAAATATCATCCTAACTCTTTTTGTATTAAGTGGGTTTGGCTTAAAAGCCCAAGTGAACTTGGACTCGCTCTACACTGTTTGGCAAGATCAAACCCAAGCGGATTCATCTAGAGCTAGAGCATACACTGACTATATCTGGGATGGTTTTCTTTTTTCTCAGCCAGATACGGCATTTATTCTCGCAGAAGAATTGGTTTTTTACGGGCTCAATAACAATTACCCAAAAGCCCAAGCTGCAGCATATATCCTCCAAGGAGTATCATGGTTAAATCGAGACGATTTTCCCCAAACGCTAAACTATTACACGCGAGCCTTACAGATCTACGAACAAATTGGCGATCAAAGTGGAATTGCTAATGCCCTTGCTAATGTTGGAGCTGTTTACGATAACCAAGGTGATTATCCAAAAGCGCTGGACTATTACATACAATGCATAGAGATCAACGAACAAATTGGCAATCAAATTGGAAACGCAAATACCCTAGGGAATATTGGGGCCATTTACATGAAACGAGACGATTACTCGAAAGCGCTGGACTATTACATGCAAGGCCTAGAGATCAACGAACTAGTAGGCGATCAACATGTAGCGGGTACCTTGATTGGAGAGATTGGGACCATTTACTTGCACCAAGGCGATTACCCCAAAGCGCTGGACTATAAAACCCAAAGCCTAGAGATCAACGAACTAATTGGCAATCAAATTGGAATTGCTAATTCCTTCCAAGATATTGGGACCATTTACTCCAGGCAAGGAGATTATGTCAAAGCGCTAGACTATTACCTACAAAGCTTAGAGATCAACGAAAAAATGGGCGATCAAAGTCAAATTGCTAGCTCCCTGACTTTTATTGGGGTTCTTTACCAGAACCAAGGAGATTATCCCAAAGCGCTGAACTATTGCCAATCAGGTTATGAACTTTCCTTAAGCATTGGATCCTTGGAAATACAAGAGGAGGGTTGCACATGCATATATGAGATATACAAAGCTATGGGTAATGGCAACAAAACGCTGAAATACCTTGAGCTACTCAATGTTATTGAGGATAGTCTGAATGACGAAGAAACATCCAAAAAGTTGCAGCGAATGGAGTTTCAAAAACAAATGTTTGCAGATAGCTTGGCGAGGAACGAAGAAGTACTATTAGCACAACAAATAGAGGAAGAATTAATTCAGTCCAAAAATCGCAGAAACCAAATTCAGTATAGCCTTGTGATTATGGTCGTTTTGTTTTTGGCTGCATTAATAGCTATTGTGGCCAAATTCAGCATTAATCCAAAAGTGGCTTCTACACTTATTTTTATCTTCTTCATATTAATATTTGAGTTTTTACTTGTAGTACTAGACCCCTGGGTCGAGACTATAACCGATGGGGAAGTGGGTTTCAAAATCGTGATAAACTCAATCATGGCCTTGTTGATTTTTGGCATTCATCAGATAAGCGAGAAACGTCTAAAAAAAGCGCTTATAAAAGTAGTGCCTGAAAATCAAGAATGACATTTGGGGGATACTGAAAATACGGACATCCGTATAGAAATCATTCGAGAGATGAATGTGAGTCAATCTAACTATAAACTCTTAAAGGGTGAAACATTTTACTTTTGGAAACTGAGGTGAAATTGGAGCTAAAGTAAAGATGTGAAATTGAGGTATATTTTGTGAGTTTAAAAACTGAAAAAGAATAAAAAACGGTATACAACAAAACCTAAACTGCATTAAAACGCAGTTAAGCTAAACCGTTGTGCTCCATATTACAGGAACTATGATTTAGCTCCTCCTAGAAGGATACCTGGACTTCCATCCCATTGAGCATCTGTTACTGCATCTAACATGAACTTTGCGACATCTGCTCTGGATATTGATTTTAAGAAAGTTCCTTTTTGATTTTTAGTAACGTAGTATTTCCCTTTCCCTTCTTTATCCGTTAGGGCATATGGTCTCACTAGGACAAATGAAACTGATTTTTCC
>CAZHWD010000171.1:0-1978 GCA_964536335.1 uncultured Eudoraea sp.
ACATAAAAATAGCTTATTTCTTACAAAATTCAAAAATTGTTAATGATACTGCGCGATAAATATAAAGTTCATTAGGAACCCCAGTACACCTACGGTACGTTATCCGGTGCGTACTTTGAAAAGATAGTTTATAACTTCTTAATATCAATGACTTGTGAAACGAGTCAACCTCAGCCACAGAAATAAATTCCAAGCACCAAATTCCAATAATTCTTTTAAATAGACAAGATTTACATTTGCAGGTCAGGATCACTGGGTCTAACAAGCAAACTTGATTGTCGTATCTACCAATGCTTAAAAAGGTTGAGCGAAGGTTGAGAGAATCAACCGCCTGGCAAAATAGCCTCAGCCGGGAATTTGAATTAAAAACAGAAGCAACACATAGGCAAGTTAGATTCGTTGTGAATGAATATCCTTAATGGAGAACATTACTACAAAGCTATTTATACCCATAATAAACCATTGATCCACGAAAAAATTATATAAGCAATGATTTAACACTTTTGTTAAATAATTTATTTATTATTATTTATTTTTTTTTATAGCTTCATACAGTTCCCCTCTAACTTTACAACAAACTATAATTACTATTATTAAGATGTTGTAAATAGCTCTATCTAGTTGTTGGCTGTCATTAAAACTTAATTTTAGTATAATGAAATTAAAATTCATCTATTTAATGGCTACAGGGAAAATATCCATATTTTTTTTCTTGAACCAAACAAAGACCTGCCGGATTTGAGTACAAATGAGACTTGACCAAAACTGGCAAATCCCTGTAGAATTTTATTAAGAAAACTAATAGAGACAAAATCAATATTCCAGCCATTTCCTTTTAAACATTAGAATTAGGAAATATTACTGCTATACTTTCCAAAATAAAACCAGCTGTAGACTTTGTGTCTGACTTTGTAGATGAAAAGACCCAAAAAAATTATAAATTTGTTCATGAAGTATGTGAGAGCAATGTGCAAAATACAATAAACGAAATCAGAATTCAAAGTCCTATTTTAAAAGAAATTGAAGAAAATGGGGAGATAAAGATTATTGGTACCGTTTACGACATGTCTTCAGGAGAAGTAGTATTTCTTGAAAAATAAGCCATATAAATAGTTAAGATTTATTTCATATTAATATCAACAAAAAAAGATTGACAATTGAACAATTTTAGATTTAACTTAATTACACAAAATAAGGTTCGAATATTTCTAGTAATCATTTTATGTTTATTTCTCCTGCCGGTAAGTGCACAGGATGAACCAACAGATGCTAAAAATTGGGAATTTAATATAACCCCGTATCTATTATTCCCAACCATGAACGGCAATGTTGTTATAAGAGGAATTCCGGTTGATGTAAATGCAAGTACTGATGATATATTTAGTAATCTAAATTTTGGCGCTATGCTGTATTTTGAGGCTTCAAGTCCAAAATGGGCTTTGGTTTTCGACTTGCTATATATGGATCTTAGTAAAGAAGGGCAAACTCCCCTGGCTAGTCGCAATGCTTCCGTTGGTGCAGATCAACTTATGACATCCATATCAGGACGATACAGGATTACGGAATGGCTAGATGTTGGTATTGGAGGAAGGCTTAATTCCATTGGATCATCCGTAAAAATTGCCGCAGGGGAATATATACTTCCAGGTACTGACTTTTCTATGAACGAGACATGGTTTGACCCAATAATAGTAGCCAGAGCTATGACCAAATTCAATGATAGTAAATGGCGTCTTGGCTTATCTGCAGATATTGGAGGCTTCGGTATTGGATCGGATTTTGCATGGCAAATTCATCCATTTGCAGGTTACCAGTTTACAAAACTGTTTCAATTAGGATTTTCTTATCGCTGGTTAGGAATGAATTACGAGACAGGTAGTGGAACTGATCGTTTCTTGTATGATGTTACTACTTCCGGACCTGAGTTAAAACTGTCATTCCATTTCTAAATGATAGATGTAAATCCTAAAAAATAGCT
>CAZHWD010000172.1:0-15780 GCA_964536335.1 uncultured Eudoraea sp.
TGTAGGTTTTACAAAGAATCTTGCTAAAAGGTTGAGGCAACATAACGCCGGTAAAAATAGATCTACAAAACCCTATCTGCCATGGGAAGTTATGTTTTATGAAACATTTCCGACAAAAGAGGGAGCTCTGAAAAGGGAGAAATTTTTTAAAACAGGTAAAGGCAGAGAATATATTAATAATAGGCCCCGTGGCGCAACTGAATAGCGCATCAGATTTCGGCTCTGAGGGTTGGGGGTTTGAATCCCTCCGGGGTCACGAATAAGTAAAAATCTCAAACAGCAAATCAAGCTTGCTTGAATTTGTAAGTTTGGGATTTTTATTTTCAAGGCGGAGCCTTGAAGGGAAGAACGATAGTTAATCCCTGTTTATTTTCAAGGCGGAGCCTTGTAGGGAACAACGCCAGTTAATCCTTTATACATCCTGAACAACATAAATTCACAACGGTGGTATGGAATTTTAATTTTACACTACAATTACAAGAATGATTGCATGTAAAAGAATAAGTGCTATCTTCCATGACTTAATATTTTCAATAACCAACTAAAAACAAGAAAGTATGAAAATTAAATACACAACTATTATTTTGCTGTTTTTTATCGCTTTGGCACTTCCGGTCCATGGACAAAAGACACTTGCTAAAATTCTTAAAAACGGAGAGATCAGAATTGGTCTTACAGGAAAGCAACCACCCTATAATATGAAATCTAAGTCTGGAGAATTAATGGGCTTTGAAATAGACCTCGCCAATATACTAGCCAATGGCATAGGCGTAAAATTGACGACAGTGGAAATGCCTTTTTCAGAACTTTTACCTTCATTGGAGGCTGGTAAAATAGATGCGGTTATGTCTGGAATGGCAGTTACTTCCGAACGAAGTGTAAAAGCCTTGTTTGCAGGACCTTATACAATATCTGGCAAATCAATTCTTGCAAAATCATCAGTCTTGTCCAAATTGAAGGGGACCGAAGAAGCAAATAATGAGAACTACAAAATAAGCTGTTTAAAGGGATCTACCAGTGAGGCTTTTGTTAAAAAATATATGCCCAAAGCACAGTCTATACCAGTTAATAATTATGATGAAGGTATTGCCATGGTACTTAATGATCAGGCAGATGCAATGGTTGCAGATTATTCGATTTGTGTAATTACTATAATGCGTAACCAGGGTAAAGATTTAGTAACTCTGGAACGCCCTTTGAATATAGAACCTATAGGAATGGCTTTGCCAGCTGATGACCTCCATTTTCATACACTGATAGAAAATTATCTTAAGGCCTTTGATTTAGCAGGGGCAATTAAACTTATTGACAACAAGTGGTTAGAAGATGGTAGCTGGTTGTTTAGCATGGAATAAGTTTCACAAACTGTTATGATTTCTTCATTGGCCATTTGATAGCCTTTTCTAAGAGTTGTTAATGTTGTTATAATTTGTAACATTCATTGTAACGTTTTTAATGTCTTTACGTCTTATTGTCTTCTAATAAATAATAAAAACGAAACATGAGACATTCAAATAGAAGCACTAAAACAAAAGGATCTTTCTTTTTCTCAAGCTTTCAAGCGAGCAAAAGGACTAGTTGGAACTCGGTTAGAAAATATACTAACTAGGGAAAAATAGGAGTTACAACAATTAATACAATTTAAAAGGGAGTTATTTTAGCTCCCTTTTTTAGTTCATTATGGCAACCCTAAAGGGAATAAAAAGCCATTGTACAACTAAATAGGTTCCCAAATACGGATCACTGGTTATTGGATTGTCAGTTCTTTATCCAAACTTTCTATTTCCTGAATTAAGCTGTTCAATGTTTTTCTTCCTTCAACCAATTGTTCCAATATTTGTTGTTTGGACTCCGGAACTTCTTCTTTTAGGTTGTTGAATAATTCCTGATAATATGTGATACCATCATTTAAATTGCTGGCAAAGGTCAACAAATACTTCCTTTGCTTATCTGTTGTTGCAACTCTCGATTCTGAAATTCGTGCCTGAAGGTAATCTAAATAAATATAGAGTTCTTTTATGAACATATGGGGACGATCTTTTCTTGTTATCACATTGGTATTTCCATAAATATGGTCTATCATTTCACTTAATTCCATGGTTTTGGAAAAATAAGCCATATTAGGACCCGGGCATACTGAAACCCCTGCGCCTTCGGTTTTTGTATCTAATCCATAAGCGAGCAGAGCAGAAGTTCCGAGTCCGACACAAGTACAGGATTTTTCGGTTATCTTATTGTAGTGGTATGTATAGTCCTCTCTAGATAATTCTTGCTCGTCCAACTCCTTTATTTTTAAATGTTGGTATTGTCTGGATGCCGTGCAGATTCCAGTATCCAAAAAGTCTTTGTTCATGGCCACAAATTTTTTCGGACAAGAGCTTCCTGGTCTTCCCTTTTCAATCAATTTGGATTTTTCTAAATCTTTAGTATTTCCTTTTAAGCTATGAAAGGGAATGCCCAAAGGGGAAATATTACTGAGATACAAATCATCTTCTTTGGCCTCGACTAATTTTGTGATGGTCGATTTGTCAACAGTGGTTGCTTCGGGCACCAAAAGAAATGGTGTTCCCCAGCCAACAGAATCGACTTTGTAGTGATTTAGGATAAAGTTGTGTTCCTCCGTAGTACCCACACCACCCTGTGCAGTTATTTTTAACGGCAAGATCGATTTTGGTATGACTCGGTTTTTATGGGCTAAGGCACCAACTAAAATCTCATAAACAGATTGGATCAATTCTTCTTTTTCTTCCTTGAACTGATTTAGGATGGGACCCATAAGATAACCATCTGTTGCAAAGGCATGTCCGCCACAATTAAGGCCGGATTCAATTCTATATTCTGATACCCACAATCCTTTTTTTGCCAGGAATTTTCCTTGGATCAAAGCTGAACGGAAATCACTTACTTTTAAAACGATTTTCTTTTTTATGGTTCCATTTTCATCGGGATAAAAATCTTCGAACTGCTCCAAATAACTATATAATCTAGGATTCATTCCGGCAGAAAGGATTAGGGAAGAATTTAGAACACTATTTGCATAACCTCTCAGTGCCGCATGCGCATCATTATATTCTGAAGGCAATTTCACTTTATTACTGTAATTTTCCTTATCAACCTTGGTCATAATATTAACATCAATACTGCCCATAGAGAGGTTATCCTTTACCCAAGTTTTGATTTCCTGTAGATCAAAAGAATCTTTGGTCAAATTCTTGAATTCTTGTTTCAAACTGGACGTATCAGGCAACATTGAAAAATATTTCTTGACTTCAAATGCCGATTCAATCGTTGCATTTTTTAAGTCTTCGAATTTCTTTACGCTTTCATCATAGATAAGATTAAGATAGGAGGTTATTCTTTTGGCCCTAAAATCATCCATTTTTTCAGTAATCTCAGAATAGGGTCGCCCGAATTTATCGCAATACATCTTTCGCAATTTTTCGATGAGAATATCATCCACTAAGGAAACAACGGAGTCTATACCAAAATGGGAAACTTTTAAAGGAGTATCTATGGTAAAACCTATTCCCATAACGGGAATATGGAATGAATGTACATTTGTCATGATAAAAATTAATTTATGACAAACGCGTATCGAAATCAAACGTAATTTGCCGTTGCAAATCTCCAAATAAAAGTGGACTTAAAATATGATATTTGTCAGTTAGTGCTTTTAAAGTTAGATTAGCTTGCCGAATAACCTTCTATAATGATTAAATTAAAGCGACAAAACCACATAGCTTTAGCCTATTTTTTCCTGGCAGCCTCCTTGGGGGTGTTATTAAGATCATTTTTAGCGATTAAAATTCCAATAAACTATGATTATATTGTTCATACACATTCACATATTGCCTTGTTGGGTTGGGTTTATCTGGCTTTGATTATGATGATTTTCAAGATTTTTGCCAGGAAAATTGGCAAAAACAGGGAATACAATGTAATTTTTTGGTTTACACAGTTGACATTGGTGGGAATGCTTCTGACTTTCCCCTTTCGGGGATATTCAGTGCTCTCCATAATATTTTCCACCTTATTCCTGATCACATCTTATTGGTTTACCTGGTTCATAATGAAAAATGTACCGAGGGAGCTTCGCAAGACCAATTACTATAAATGTATTAATGCGGCATTGTGGTATATGGTATTTTCAAGTATTGGTCCCTGGATGCTAGGAGCTATTATGACTTGGTTTGGGCAGGAATCTATTTGGTATCGCATGTCCATCTATTTTTATCTTCATTTTCAATATAATGGATGGATGATTATGGCTTTACTGGGTTTGTTCTTTTATATTTTGGAACAACATCGGATTATAATATCAAGTGGTACATTTAAGAGGTTTTTTTGGAGTATCAATCTCGGTATTCTCCTTACGTTTTTCTTGTCCACCCTTTGGACAAAACCAAATATCATTTTTAATGTTTTAGGTGGAGTTGGCGATGTGTTCCAAATTTTGGCTTTTGTAATACTTCTTGAAATAGCTGTAAAATCAAGAAGCAAATTAACGGACATCTTTTCCAGATTCCAATACAAACTGTTAAAAACTGTTGCATTATTGTTAGGGATCAAAATAATACTCCAATTAATTACCACTTTGCCCTATTTTGCGAATTTGGCGGTAACCTATCTGGACTTTACAGTTGGTTATCTGCATTGGACATTCTTAGGTGTGATAAGTATTGGATTATTTCTGTTATTAGACTTTTTTAAATTGATATACTTATCGAAAATGTCATATATCCTTTATTTGATTGGTTTTGCAATAACTGAGGTACTTATCTTTTATAAAGGGATAGCGACATGGCAGGGTTTTTCAATGTTTGATGGTTATTTTGAAACATTGGCAATTGGCAGTTTTTTTATTCCATTAGCACTAGTTTTTATGTTGTGGTTTAATATGAAGGGTAAAACAATTGATTAAATTCAAATACCAACCATGTCATTTCTTTATCAAAGAGTGTCATCTTATTTATAGAGCCTTTGTACTAACTTGCCAATACTGAGTCCCTGAACAATAATTGAAAATAATACTACGGTATAGGTGATATACAGTATTAATTCAGAAGAAGTATCGTCACCCAAACTTAAGGCTAATGCTATGGAAATCCCTCCACGTAACCCTCCCCATGTTAAGATAGTAACGGTTTTTATAGGACTACTTTCCTCGTGTTTTAATAATGAGTAAGGCAGAAGCACAGAAATAAACCTGGCAAACAATACAATAATAATAGCCAAAATTCCCAATGTAAGATAACCTGGACTAAAATTTAAGAGATGAATAGCTAAGCCGATAAGGACAAATAAGATACCGTTGAAAACATCGTCTAATACTTCCCATATTTCATTAATTAGTTTTCTTGCTGGACCCTGATTAGCAGTTACATTTAATTTGTTCCCTATATACATTCCTGATATCACCATGGCCAATGGCCCTGATACATGAATGAGGGATGCTGTGGCATATCCCCCCATAACTACGGCCAGACTCATCATCACAGCCAATTGCGGATTATCTTTTACCGATTTAATAGAGGCATACCCAATAAAACCTAATAAAGCACCAAAGAGTATCCCTCCAACAGCTTCTTCCAGAAATAATTTTCCTATTTCTACCCCCAATGAACTTTCTGCAGGATGCCCTCCCATATCCGCAAGAATAAGTATGCCGGCAAAAACTACAACACCAATGCCATCATTGAAGAGTGATTCTCCCTCAATTTTGATTTGAAGATTTTTAGCAATTTTAGTTTTTTTAAGAATGGCCAAAACAGCAATAGGGTCTGTGGGCGAGATTAATGCACCAAAAAGAAAGCAGTAAATTAATGGTAATTCAAGACCAATTAAATGTACAGCACTAAAAATAAGCCCTCCAACGATTAAAGTGGATATCAGGACGCCTAAAGTAGCAAATAAAAGAATAGACCATTTCTCCTTAATTAAATCATCTATATTAACGTGCAATGCCCCGGCGAAAAGCAGAAAGCTTAAAATACCATCTAATAATAAGGATCGGAAATCAGAATGGGTAACAATATCGCAGAAGAAGCTGTAGAAATCAGGAAAAATACCCTTGCTCATTGTGATGAGTATCATGGTAACCAGGCTCATCAGCATTAACCCGATGGTAGCCGGCATTTTCAACCATTTGTAATTTATTAAGCTGAATAAAGCAGCGATGGAGAAAATTATACTAAATGACTGAAGCATTTATAGATATTTTAAGCAAGTATTTTTACTATATCAGATTTACATCTGTAATAACCTCTAATAAACCCGGGTTGGGTTGTTCAAATAATTCCTTCATAGCCTGTTGCAAATCTTCTTCTTTGGATACGCGCTTTCCCCAGGCACCACAGGAAATAGCATATTCTGAAAAGTTCGGGTTAGATAATGAGGTTTGCCATACATCGTACTCTCCTGCTCGTTGTTCTTTGGAAATTTTACCAAGTTCATGATTGTTCAGGACAATTAATTTAACCGGCATATTGTATTTGACCAATGTGGTTATTTCAGCTAAGTACTGACAGAGCCCTCCATCGCCTGCTACTGCTACCACCGGCCTGGAATTACCAACTGCGGCCCATGCCCCAATGGCTGCCGGTAGTGCAAATCCAATGGAACCTAAATAGCCCGACATTAAAAAATCTTGTTGTTCGGGCTCAAAATAGCGTCCAAATGAGTATGCATTGTTTCCCACATCAACGCACATGACCGCATTCTTGGGAGCTAATTTGTTCATCGTTTCAAATACGGTGATGGAGCTTAAGCCATTTTCGGAAGTTTCTGATAAACGTTTTTTCTTTTCAGTTTTCCAGATTGACCATCGTTGTGTAATTTCTGACCTCTGGTCTAAAGTATCTGTTTTTCCTTCTAAAGCAGTAGTAAAGATTTCTAAAGTCCTCGAAATTTCACCCCAAACGGCCACATCTACTGCGTGAAATTTACTTAAAGCCAGGGGGTCAAAATCCACTTGTATTGTAGGTTTCTTGGGGGTAATTCCTGTATGGTTTGAGAAGGAAGCACCAAAGACCAGGAGCAGATCGGCTTCGTTCATAAACCATGAGGCGATGGGTGTTCCGCTTCTACCTAATACACCACATCCCAGAGGATGATTATCGGCAATCAGCCCTTTTCCTTTAAATGTGGTAACTACTGCGGCATTTAAACTTTCAGCGAATTCAACAATAGCTTTTTTGTGAGCCCGGGCACCATGTCCTAATATAATAAGTGGACGTTTTGAATTTTTTATTAAGGCAATGGCCTTATTGGCCATTTCTTTTGGAGGGGCAATCTCCATAGGCGTAATCCTGTTGGCAGGGAATTGGGCTTTCGTACCCGGTTTGGCTTTTTGGTCCTGGATTTCATCAGGGAAGGTCAGGTGAGATACATTTCTCCTGAGGATAGCATGTTTAATGGCCAGGGACATTAATTCTGCATGCTTGCTATCACCCTGAACACGTTGGTTAAATTCCGCCACTGTATTAAATGCCTGAACCAGGTCTACTTCCTGAAAATTTCCTGTACCTACAACTTGTGTAGCTACCTGTCCGGTAAGTGCCAGAAACGGAGCCCTGTCTACCTTGGCATCCCACATTCCCGTATAAAGATTGGTAGCTCCGGGTCCTGCAATGGTGAAACAAGCTGCCGGTTTTCCTGTAAGTTTACCATAGGCAGATACGGCAAAAGCTGCAGCGCCTTCATGGCGAATCCCATAAAAATTGAGCTTTCCTTTTTGTTCATGTCGCTTCATGGCATCAGCAAATCCAAGGTTTGAATGTCCAACCATTCCAAAAACTTTGGTTACACCCCAATTTATCATAGTTTCTACCATGACATCAGAAACTGTAGACTCATGCGACTCCTCTTGTATCAAACCCACATATATGGCTTCATTTTCTTCCTTAGTGGGATAGACTTCCACACCATCATCAAATCCGCCGGGAGGTAAACCGGTGCAAGGGTGAAAATCCCATCCATGCCAGGGACATCTTAACAGACCATTTTCAATAGATCCTTCACCTAAAGGTCCTCCCTGATGAGGACATTTGTTGTCTAAGGCAGAAAATTTACCCTCAAAATGCGTAAGACAGATACCTTTGTGTTTGGCAGTCACTGTTTTTACCCTGCCCTCCGGTAAATCAGCTTTATTATCCAGTACTTTATGCCAGATAAGATTTTGTGAAGAAGTCATAGCTAGTAATTTTAATTATTGTATTGGAAGAATGCCTCAGTAAAAAAAGTTACCCCTTGCATGTTATCTATTTCTTTAGCTGGGAGGATTGCTCCTTTAAACCCATTTACGCCCCAGGATCCTAGCGTTAATGGTTTAAAACCTGAAGTATCTATACCCTCATGTCCTTTATATCCATTGATGTAAAAATAATGATCGCTGCACACAGAATCAGGAACCGCAAGGCCTAATCCAATTGCTTCACCCGAACTATCATTATATATGGCGTAAGCCCCGGTGTCTAAGTGATGGGGCCATATTCGAATTTCGGAGTTTAAGTTCTGGGCCTGCAAAAAAGTTTCCAGAGACATTTGAGCCAAAACCCGCAATTTTAACAACTCACCAAGCCTATTAGCATCCAAAAGTTTAAAGACAAAATTATCTTTAACTTGATATGGAAAATCATAATGAAAGGAATAATCATAAGGTGCTTTAATAGCAGCCTTAGCGGCCATCTTTTTTATCCATTTTAGAATTTCGGTATGGGTGGCACCATCCAATCGCAGTGAAGTAATTACACCATTTGAACTCCATTCTAAAGTAAATTTTTTAAAGTTTACAGACAATTTATCCCCATTATCATTGAATGGCCTGGAATACATGCTGCTATTTTCGATTGAAAAGCCAAGATTGCTATGGCTGTCATCATCCTTTTTCTCTAAAAAACTTATTCCTGCCGCAGCAAGGTATTGTACCAGCAGATACATCATCTTTTCCATTACCGGTTTACCTTTTATGTTCAGGACTGTCAAACCCCGCTTTACATCCTGCAGCCCACTCATCAGGTTGGTTACCATGAGCCGGAATACCGCCATTGTCTTTTAACATCCGGGCAAGATGCAAACAATTCCAGACCAGAAAAGTGGTATTTCTGTTTGTAAAGTCGTTCTCGGGGCCTCCTGAACCTTCGTCTCTGTAAGAAGGTCCGGGACCTGCTTCACCCATCCAACCTGCATCTGCCTGAGGAGGTACTGTATAACCTATATGAGAAAGAGAAAAAAGTATATTCATGGCGCAATGTTTTACACCATCCTCGTTTCCTGTAATCAATGTAGCGCCAACTTTGCCATAATCTCTGTATTGTCCTTTTTCATTAAACATATGGGTATAACCATACATTCGTTCTAATACGCGGTTACAGACCGAGGATTTTTCTCCCAACCAGACTGAAGTACACAGGATAAGAATATCACAGGCATCTACTTCTTTTTGTAAAGTGGGCCAGTCATCTTTATCCCATTCCGGGGTTTTAGACATATCCAGCCCCAGGCCGGCTGGAATAACATAATCGACAGGCCGGATAACTTTTGTAGCAACCCCATTTGCTTCAAAAATACGCTGAGCTACGCCAATTAGTCCTTCAGTATGTGAAAGGACGGGAGTTCTGTTTAGCGTGCAGTTAAGGAATAAAGCTTTTAGATCATTGTATTTGGCAGGAGGATCGAAACAGTGTTGCTCCGTCATTTTTGAGAGTTGTTTTGACATTTTTGATTGTTTAGAATTTAGATTATTCTTCTTCTTTATAATTTATTTTACAAGTAGGGCATTCGGTGCCATGCACAGCACTTTTTAGTTTTATTCCATCTAAATGGGTAACTAGAAAGTCCTGTATAAAAGCATACTTACTTTCTTTATTATTTACATCTATTTGTGCATCCTTAAATTTTTCACGGATAACGTTACCGTACTCCTGATCTCCCCAACAATTGGGACAAACCCCTTTGGGGATCTCATCAAATTCATCTGTTTTTTTCTTTTTGAATAGATTGCTAAAAAAATTTCTCATGGCTGTATTGTTTTAGAGTTGGAAATATATTCTGTGCCATACTTTAAGAGTCCTTTATTTCTAAGATTACTTACAGTTTGGATAATTATTTGTTTTGGTAAATAAGCAAGCATGCCAATATAATTGTCCTACAATAAGTTTTTAGCAAACAATTCATAATCCTGTTCCTTGCCTAATTCTTTTTTATACAGTGCAAATAATCTTATTTAAAATTACTTATTGTACACTCTTAGGTTTAACCTTCTTGGTTCTAATAAGAGACTTGCTTAATTCTTCTAATGACACCCCTTTGGTCTCAGGCATTATAAAGGCCACAAAAAGAAGCTGTAAAAACATCATAAATGCGAAAAATGTGAATACAATTCCCGGGCCTATGGTAGCAAAGAGAATAGGAATTAATGAAGGCACAACAGCGGCAAGAATCCAATGCACAGAACTTCCAAAACTTTGGCCGTATCCTCTTAAATGATTAGGGAATATTTCTGAAATAAACACCCAAATTACCGTGCCTTGTCCAATTGCATGAGCAGCTATAAACAGGAATAAAAAGAATGCTACTGAAATTCCTTCCCAGTTTAAATAAAATGCACATGCTACCAGAGATAGAGCTATAATATATCCAATAGAGCCTATATACATTAATTGTTTTCTCCCCATTCGGTCAATCAGGTATATTCCCAAAAGGGTGAATACCATATTAGTTACCCCTATACCAATACTACTCAATAGAGCCGTGCTGGCACCTAGTCCAGCTTCTTCCAATATTCGCGGAGCATAATAAAGAAACGCATTGATCCCCGAGAGTTGATTAAAAAAGGCGATGCAAAAAGCCAGTATCAATGGAAATCTATATTTCATTAAGAAAATGTTTTCCCCTGGAATCGTACCTTCACTTTCCTTTTTTATCTCCAGCATCATGTGTTCTGCATCCATGCCTGGATTTATAACTTTTAAAACTTCTTTAGCCTCATCAACACGGAGTTTAGACAACAACCACCTGGGGCTTTTTGGAATTGTCAATGTGAATACGGTATAAATAACTGCCGGGATGGCTTCAACTCCTACCATCCAACGCCAGGCATTTTCCCCAATTCCATTTAACAGATAATTAGAAAAAAAGGCGATAAGGATACCAAAGACAATATTAAACTGATATAAACCAACAAGTTTACCTCGATCCTTAGCAGGAGCAATCTCTGAAATGTAAGCAGGTGCTGCAATCGTTGAAGCCCCTACTCCCAATCCACCAATAAATCTAAAAATGGCAAACGTTATGGGATCACTTGACATGGCAGAGCCCAAAGCCGAGATGGTGTAAAATATACCTATCCATATTAGGGTATTCTTTCTGCCGAGTTTATTTGTGGGGATACCGCCTAATAATGCGCCAATAACAGTGCCCCAAAGGGCCATTCCTATTACTACTACTCCATGAAACACATCGGACGAATCCCACAGTACCTGAAGTGTTTTGTCAGCACCGGAAATAACGACGGTATCAAAGCCGAAAAGAAATCCGGCTAAAGCTGCCGTAATTGACCAAATCCATATTTTTTTCATTTGAGTAGTTCTTGAGAAAACTATGGGCTTCGGCCCGAGTTTTTATTTATGATAAACTCTATATATTGAATATGTATTTAAAAACATATCACAAATGCCCTATATTAATTCACCTTTCGCCTCCTTGTCTTTAAAGTGCTTTACCAGGTCCAGTGCATCCGGGACCACATCGCTACAGAGCACTATAAGGGATCCTTTCTCAGCATGTGTCACCGCATGGGTAATAGCTTCTTTCTCCGAAGGTATAATGGTAGTTTTTTTATTAGGATCTTTCATTTTGATACCGGCATCCAACATGTTGATTAACTGATTTTCCGATTTGCCACGCAGGTTTTTATCCTGCCTTATAATAATCTCATCAAACATTTCAGCGGCAATACTTCCCATCTCATTATTATCTTCTTCTCGGCGGTCCCCAATACCTGCTATAATCCCTACTTTTACCGTAGCTTCCAGGTTATTTGTAAATTTTTGCAAGGCACGCATGCCTGCAGGATTGTGAGCATAGTCTAATAATATGTCAAAGTTGTTAAACTTAAACAGATTTAAACGCCCAGGTGTACTTGAAGCCGATGGAATAAAGGTCTCCAGTGCCGCTTTCGTATCTTCAATGCTGATGCTCTGAACATTAGCAGCTATAATAGCCGGCAGAATATTCTGAATCATAAAAAGAGCCTTTCCACCATAGGTCAATGGAATATTTTCTGCTTTCATTAACCGCATTTTCCACTCACCCCTGCAAAGAGTTACATAGCCATTCTCATAAATGGCAGTAATTCCGCCTATTCTTTGTAAGGCCTGTATCCTGGGGTTATTTTCATCCATGGAGAACAGCGCAAGATTGCAATTAATGTTTCTACGCATTTCATAAACCAAATCGTCATCCGCATTTAGGATGGCATAACCATCGGGTAGCACGGTTTCCGGTATAACCGCTTTAACCCTGGCAAGTTGTTCTATAGTATGTATGCCTTTTAATCCCAAATGATCTGCTGAAACATTAGTTACTATAGCAACATCACATTTCTTAAAACCTAATCCGGCTCTTAATAAACCACCTCGTGCACATTCCAGTACGGCAAAATTGACGGTAGGATCTTTGAGTACAAACTCTGCACTTGCCGGGCCAGTGCAATCTCCTTTCATCAACATCCTATTTTGAATATAAACCCCATCACTGGTGGTATAACCTACCCTTTGTCCATTCATTTTAGCGATATGAGCAATAAGTCTGCTGGTTGTAGTCTTTCCGTTGGTTCCAGTAATAGCCACAATAGGTATTCTGCCGGTATCACCTTTTTGTGGGAATAGTTTATCTACAACAGGAGCGGCAACGTTTCTCGGCAACCCAGTGGTTGGTGCCAGGTGCATCCTGAAACCAGGCCCTGCATTAACTTCCAAAACCGCACCACCTGTATCTGAAAGTGGCTGGCTAATATCACTGGTCATTATATCAATTCCACATATATCGAGGTCGATGATCTTTGAAATCCTTTCCGCCATTGACACGTTGGCAGGATGAACTATATCTGTTAGATCTTCTGCAGTACCCCCGGTACTTAAATTAGCAGTATCCTTTAAAATTAATCGCTCCCCTTCCTTTAATACGGAGTCTGTAGTATAACCTGCATCGGCGATAATCGTTTTGGTTAGATCGTTTATGGTTATTGCGGTAAGCACTTTTTCATGGCCGTATCCCCGTCGCGGATCTTGATTGACTACATCGACCAATTCTTCTATGGTAGATTTTCCATCACCTACAACATGAGCAGGAGT
Source organism: uncultured Eudoraea sp. (assembly GCA_964536335.1). GTDB lineage: Bacteria > Bacteroidota > Bacteroidia > Flavobacteriales > Flavobacteriaceae > Eudoraea. Next base: position 13,353 of record CAZHWD010000172.1, read on the forward strand.
ACGTTTCGCTGCGGCAACAAAATTGTTGTTAATGACCAAAAGTCTGTAATCTTCGCCTGTAATATATTTTTCAACAATGACCCGTCTTGATACTTCTTTAGCCACTTTAAAGGCCTCAAGTGCATCCTCATATGTATTGATATCTACTGTAATTCCTCTGCCGTGATTACCATCAATAGGTTTAATAACCAGAGGGTATCCCACATAACGGCAAGCATCTTCCAAGCTGCCTTCCCGGCTGATAATATCACCACGAGGAACTTCAACCTCAGCCTGTTCTAATAAATATTTAGTGTCTTCCTTATCGCATGCCAATTCAACTCCTATACTACTTGTCTCGCTGGTTACGGTGGCCTGTATCCTTTTCTGATTGGCTCCATACCCAAGTTGCACAAGCGAATATTTGTTTAACCTTATCCATGGTATGTTACGGCTTTGAGCTTCGAGAACTATAGACCCGGTACTTGGTCCCAGTCGTTCAGATTCCCGAAGTTCTCGCATACGTTGTATGTCATCTTCCAGATCATAAGACTCAGCAGCAATTAATGCTTCACAAATACGAACAGCAGCTTTAGCAGCATATCTGCCTACCGATTCTTCAATGTATGAGAAAACAACGTTGTATACCCCTTTCTCCCCATATCCGCGCGTTCTTCCGAATCCAGTATCCATATCTGCCAGTGTTTGGATTTCCAGGGCTATATGCTCAATTATATGACCCATCCACGTTCCTTCATCCACCCGCATAAAAAAACCTCCTTCACAACCTTCTGAACATCTATGAGAGTACATACTTGGAAACATCTCGCGAATCCGGTCTGCGAATCCATCTATTTTATTGCTTGGCAATTCTTCCATTTCTTCCAAATCCAGGACCATTACAATTAGTCGGTGACGGCGAATAGACCAGTAATTTGGTCCCCTCAGGGCATTTATTTCTCTTATTTTCATGACCTTAGATTTTATGGTTTTTAACCGCGGATTTATAAATTAACAACAAGCCTGGGAATACCATTCTTACTGTTGAAATGAGTTTAATAAGTTCTTTGTAATTTCATAAATATATGACATTTTTTGTAACAATAGCTGTATTTTTGCTTCCTATACACCAAAAAGTATGACGGTAAATGGAACCTTAATCCCAATAGGTGGAAATGAGGATAAAGGGACGATATCAGGAGAGTCGTTTCACCTTGAATTTATTCAGGAAAGTATCCTCTCCAGATTGGTAAGTGAGAGTGGGGGCAAAGAGGCACAAATTGTTGTTATTCCAACTGCCTCAAGTATTCCAAAAGATGTAAGTAATAGTTATCTCAAGGCCTTTGATAAATTAGGATGTCGTAATGTACATATCATGGACATTCGAGATAGGAAAGAGTCTGAAAACCCAAAGAATCTGGAATGGATTGGAAATGCACAATGCGTGATGTTTTCCGGGGGAAACCAATCTAAAATTACTTCAAAAATAGGCAGCACTAAATTACATGAAGTGATGATAGAACGTTATAAAAAAGACTCTTTAGTGATAGCTGGCACCAGTGCAGGCGCAATGTGCATGTCCCATGAGATGATTGCAGGTGGTAGCAGTACAGAATCATTTATAAAAGGGGCCGTAAAAATGGATGCCGGTATGGGATTCATTTCTAATTTAATCATAGACTCTCATTTTATTCGTCGCGGCCGTTTTGGACGACTTGCGGAAGCCGTGGCTAAATATCCGGATATGATGGGTATTGGCCTTGCAGAAGATACAGGACTGGTTATTAAAAATAGCAGCACTTTTGAAATAATAGGTTCTGGAATGGTTATTATGTTTGATCCAAGAAAATTAAAACACAATAATGAAAAGATTCTTGAGAAAGGCACGCCTATGTCCCTTATTAATCTTAAAACTCATGTGTTGGCAAATGGAGACCGATTTAATATGAAAAGAGGTAAAGTGAAAGTATTACCACTTGATGCTCCTTTTCCAGCCTCTTAATTCATATAAATACTGATTTGTTCTGCACTGTCTGATGATTTGCAGGCCCTGTACATGCCTTCAGTGTTAAAAGGCATTGCAATATTACCAAGGGCGTCAACAGCAATTAAACCTCCATCTCCTCCTATATTCAATAAACGATTTTGGATAAGTTCCTCTGCAGCATCCTGAAGCGATAGGTTTTTGTATTCCATCAGGCATGACAAGTCATATGCAGCTACCCCTCTTATAAAATATTCGCCGCTGCCCGTGCAGGAAACAGCACATGTTTTATTGTTGGCATAATTCCCTGCTCCAATCATAGAGCTATCGCCAACTCTGCCAAATTGCTTGTTGGTCATGCCTCCGGTGGAAGTTGCAGCTGCCAGGTTCGCGAAACTATCACAAGCTACAGCACCAACAGTTCCAAATTTCGAATCCTTATTTACAGAATGGTCTAGTTTAAAA
>CAZHWD010000173.1:0-11485 GCA_964536335.1 uncultured Eudoraea sp.
GAATTTTCATCGGTTATAAATCTTCAATAGAGGTTGGCAAATTGTCTGCTTTAAAATCCAGTATTTTTTTAAAGAATTTCTGAATGGCCTTGGTTTCCGATTTCACTTTTATAAAGTAATGGTCGCGAAAGATAGAATAAATGGCAAAATTACCTTTATAAATAGTTAGCTTATAATAGGGAATTACTAACGCATAGGTCTCTAAAAGGGATCGGAATCGCACAATTATCCCTTTAGGACGCATTTCCACATTACAACTATTCAGATTATTATCTAAAAGCAGGAGATTTCCAATTTCAATACTGGTTTCAGTTATAAATAGTTTAGGAGATCCTATTCCGTGCATCACCCAACGTTCTTTTAACGTAAAAGGTTTACCTACTTCGTTATCAATTTTCCTTGTAAGATCCCTGTTGTTATAGGATACATTTACCAGCATGGTTATAATTTTATTATATTTTCTGCAATGACATTAATTCTTGAAGGTAGCAATTACCAACAAAGTTGACGAAAACTCCATATTTTTGTAAACACCAAAAGCTACGAGCTATAAAAGTCTAAAAATTCATTAGTTTTGCAGCCTTAATTGGGGAAATTTTATGAATATTCAGGAGGTTATTCAGACAAAGGTGATAGAGGCAGTAGCTTCGCTATATGATATAACAATACCCTCGGTTGAATTTCAACCTACCAGAAAAGATTTTGAGGGAGATATCACTGTAGTCGTTTTTCCAATGCTTCGCTATATAAAGGGTAATCCCGAGCAAATTGGTATTCAAATAGGCACCTATCTGGAGAGGGAACTAAATGAGGTTAAGGGATTTAACGTAATAAAGGGATTTTTGAATTTAGTAATTACGGATAATTACTACAAGAAGTTCTTTGATTCCACAAAAGAAGATGAAAGTTATGGGCGTAAGCCAGAGCAAGATAGCAATGCCATCTTAGTTGAATATTCTTCACCCAATACCAATAAACCACTGCATCTTGGTCATATCCGGAATAATTTACTCGGGTATTCTGTGGCAGAGATTCTAAAAGCAAATGGTAAAAGGGTATATAAAACCCAGATCATTAATGACAGGGGCATTCATATCTGCAAAAGTATGTTGGCCTGGCAAAAGTTTGGAAACGGAGAAACTCCTAAGAGTACCGGATTAAAAGGCGATAAATTGGCTGGGATGTATTATGTAAAATTTGACCAGTTATATAAAGAAGAAGTAGCGCAGCAGATTGCCACCGGAAAGGATAAAATTCAGGCAGAGCGAGATGCTCCTATACTACTTGAAGCTCAGGAAATGCTCCGCAAGTGGGAAGCCGGAGATTCTGAAGTAGTGAAGCTATGGAAGAAAATGAACGGCTGGGTTTATGCGGGCTTTGATCAGACTTACGCAAATTTGGGAGTAAATTTTGATAAACTCTATTATGAGAGTGAGACTTATTTGTTGGGGAAAGATGTAATTGCCGAAGGGATAGATAATGGGATATTTTACCGGAAAGAAGACGGGAGTGTATGGATAGACCTCACCGATGAGGGACTGGATGAGAAAATTGTTCTTAGGGCAGACGGCACGGCTGTGTATATGACACAGGATATTGGCACCGCTATTCAGCGCGTAAAGGATTTTCCAGATATTGGCGGAATGGTATATACCGTGGGTAATGAACAAGATTATCATTTTAAGGTATTGTTCCTAATCCTAAAGAAACTCGGTTATTCCTGGGCGCAACATTTATACCATCTAAGTTATGGGATGGTTGACTTGCCGGAGGGGAAAATGAAAAGCAGAGAAGGAACGGTGGTGGATGCGGATGATCTGATTGACGAAATGACGAACACGGCTGCACAAATCTCCCAGGAATTGGGAAAACTGGATGATTACTCCGAAGAAGAAAGACAAAAACTATATCGCATCATTGGCCTGGGAGCATTAAAGTATTATATATTAAAGGTTGATCCTAAAAAACGAATTTTATTTAACCCTGAGGAATCGGTGGATTTTCAAGGAAATACGGGACCCTTTATTCAATATACTTATGCCCGGATTCAGTCTATTCTTCGGAAGGCTAACCTAAATTCAAATGATCTTTTAAATCAGCCGGGGCAGAGTATTGAGTTACATATGAAAGAGAAGGAATTAATAAAACTGCTGGAAATTTATCCTGAAACTGTAAAACTTGCCGCCGAAAATTTCAGTCCGGCCTTAATTGCTAACTATACGTATGATTTGGTAAAGGAATTCAATTCATTTTATCAACAAGTCTCTATATTAGGTGAATCGGAAGAAGAGATTAGGGTATTTAGAGTGCAGCTTGCAAAGAAAGTAGGGGAAGTAATTAAATCTGCCTTTCAGCTGCTTGGTATAGAAGTCCCTGTAAGAATGTAAGCCTCCCAAATTATTGTCCTATTTTCTTGCAGTTATTAACCTTTCTTATATGTTTTTGAAATTATTTATCCAAAAAGGTTAAAAAGATATTCGAAAACTTAGATTAGGCGTGAATCCTAAGGAAACACTTTCAATGGTCACAATTTCGTCCTGCTCGTTTAATCTGTAGTAAGTATTTAATATGTTTTCTTTATTCAGAATATTTAAGATGGACGCACCTGCGGTTGCCTTTACCCTTTTTGAAATATTAAAGTTATAAATCGCGGAGGCATCAGCCCTTAAGTAATCAGGGAGTCTGCTACTGTTTGGCTCCTGATAATTGATTGAGACAGGGAAAGTTGTAAAATCAATTCCGTCTGCTCCTTCCTGGGGCTTTGTAAAAGGTTTACCCGTCCTGTAATTAATACCTATTCCAATTTTTAAATTTTCATAGGTATAGGTGCTGGCAAAGGTTAAGGTATGGCGGATGTCCAGATTATTAGGAAAGACATTCGGAACGATATCCTCAAAGGTGTAATTATTTAAATTATAAGCATAGCTCAACCACGTACTGAAAAGCTTGTTTTTGTGATTTATCAAAAATTCCAACCCTTTCACATCGTACTTTCCAATTTCACCATTGAACTGATTCTGGTTCTGAAAGCCCTGCGTTATCGTACTTATACCATTTACTTCTTTATAATACCCTTCCAGGCCAATAAACCATTGTCCCTTATCATAATTTATTCCCATAGAGCCTTGTTTACTTTTCACTATAGGCAAATTTGGATTTCCCGGTACTGTATCATTCTTGTTGTTGGATAACATCCAGCGCCTTTTTTCTATCCCCAGAAAATTCTGTTCCAAATCAATTATTTGAATTGTTGTCTGGTTTTTAAACTCCCCTTTTACTTCTAATTGAAGATTTGGGTAGAGCGCATAACTTAGGTTTAATCGGGGTTCAACAATAAATTCATCAAAATATTGAACATTTACAATATAATTCAAACGGCCACCTCCTCTTGCAACTAATCTCTTATTTGGTGAGGCATAGGAAATTTCACTATACAATGAATTTGTACGTATGACTCCCTTGATGTTGCTTTCATAAGGGGGTTGTGTAACATCGGTAAAATTGGTGATACCAACTTCTGAAAATTGATATCCATTGAGCCAGTTTAAATGAGTTGTGAGTTCGTAGTTCGAATTTAATTTTATAGAGGTCTCTATTACCTCATTTCTTTGATCAAGGATTTGTTGTCCGTTGTTGATTCGATTCTCGGAATCAAGATTATAGTTCGAATAATAAGCATTTAACTTTGTTGAGAATCTGTCTGTCCATGCACTTTCAAGAATTCCTCCAAAAGAAAGATTGGTTTGATTCAGATTGCTCTGATCTGTTCTTGATGAACTTACCGCCGTTTCCGTGTACTCAAGATTGTTGTTGATATTAATAAAACTAAATCGGGCCTTATGTTGCTCATTAATATCATATAACACTTTGGCTGTAAAATCATAGAAATAGAATTTTTCATCCTGGTCTATATCTACATTACTATTTTGGGTTGAACCTCCTCCGACCTCAGTATCCTGAAAGGCTCTTTTAAAAAACTCCTTATAGGTTGGAGTCTCGATTAAATCTGTAATGGAACGTCTTGCAGAAACTTGCAGAGCTAATTTATTTGAGATTGGGATCTGACCAAAGAGGTCTCCGTTAATCATGTTGATGCCCGCTCCACCAAAGAAGTTGGCCTCAATTTTATTTTTTGATTGCATATTAATTATTCCGCTAACTCCGTCTCCATATTCGGCGCTGGTCCCATCTTTTATTATGGTAACAAGTTCAGTCAAATAGGGGTTAAAAGCGGAAATTAATCCAAAAAAATGACCGGATTGATACATCTTGATATCATCCCAAAGAATAAGGTTTTGATCGTTAGTCCCTCCTCTTATATTAATATCTGATACAGTCTCATCTATACTTTTTATTCCGGGCAGGGCTTGCACAGTTTGAAGAACGTCGGGTTCTAAAAGTCCAGGAAGAATACCAAATTCTTCAGTATTAAGAGTAATGCTGCCATCAGTTTGTTTGGTAAGTCCTGTGGTCAAAAATTTATAAACCACAACTTCATCCAGCTGTTGGTAGTTTAAACTGAATAATAAGGTGGTACAGGGGTTTTTTCTTACCAGATCTTCGGCGGTTACATATTTTGGTTTATAACCTATATGTTTTATTCGAATGGAAGCTTTTCTGGGGATATTATCCAGAGAAAACCGGCCGTTCATGTCTGTTACCGTAGAAATACTGCTGCCCAATACTTCTACTGATGCCCCTGAAGTAGTATTCTCATTGTAATTATCAAGGACAAATGCACATATATCTACTGTAGTACTTTTAGAGAGTGTATAGTAGCGTTCATTTAGCTTCTTAATGATCAATTGGGTCTGATTCTGGATATCTTTTAATATATCCTCAAGAGAACCAGCGTTAGGAATATCTACAACTAAGGGTTGAAGGTCTTTATCAACATAAGAAAATTTTACATCAAAATCCTTCTCTAACTGACGGATATAAGAAACCAGGCTAATATTTTTTGGAAAGGTATCTACCTGTGCCCTGCCTGAAAAAAGGGCAAACAAAAGTATTAGGTTTAAAAGTAGTATACTATTATGGCGCGTTTTCGGCATAGAATAGCACGTTGTTCCCTTCTAATTCATACTTTATCTGAGAAGGAGTACTAATACTCTGTAACGCCAAATTTATGTTTGTGTTGCTAAAAGAGCCGGTAAATAATTGCTCAAGATTAACATTTTGAGTTTTAACCTCAATGTTGTATTGTCTTTCAAACTCATCCAGGACATAATTCAATGGTATACTTTTAAAAGTACTTTCATTACTCATCCAAGAAGGAGTAGTATTTGCTGGCGACTCTGTTTTCAATACATTACCACTAATTGCTATAAAAGAATTCCCGGCAGGAAGTTTTGTTTCTTTTCCATTAAAAATGACACTTACCAAGCCTTCATAACAGCTAACCTCAAAAAATCCTTTTCTATTTTCAACATTAAATTGAGTACCCAATACAGTAACTAAACCATCATTGGTAGAAACCGTAAATTTTTGTCCTTTGGCTACCTTAAAGAAAGCTTCTCCTTCCAGGGAGATATTTCGTTCTTTATCCCAGTTCTTTTCACTATAGGTAATCCTTGAATCTGCGTTTAAGATAATCTCCGAATTATCCGGAAGTCTTACTTCATTGCGTTCTGCATACTGTGTAGAAACAGATTCATCTAAAGTCGATATATAAAGGTAAGATACTACAAAAATAACTGCTATGGCAGCTGCAACGCGCCATAACTTTCGCATAGGATTCATCCTGATTACTTTAACATCTTTTTGCAGTTGATTGTTTTTGAAATCTTTGAAATCATTAAATGCCTTATCCATATCAAAATTCGGCGCTTCCAAAGTACCGCTAACCTTCATTAACTTCTCATAAGAAGCATACTCAGCAGATTTTTTAAATACTGCGAGTTCTTCCTCAGAGAGGTTATTATTCAGCCATTTTGCTAAGTAATTTTCTTGCATGATTTCTATTCTTTATAACATTAAAACAATTAATTCTAAAAAAACCCTACCCTCAAGGTTAAAAATTATTCTAAAATATCTGGCTAATATTCCCGGACATGTCCGTTATATCCCTTCTATTTGATCTCTTAGCGCTTTTAAGGCCAGATGCATGCGCTTTTCTATAGCCTTCACACTTACCCCCTCCATTTCTGCTATTTCCGCATATTTTTTACCATCAATCCTATTTAATAAGAAAGTGGTTCTTTGATTTTCAGGAAGACTATTTAAGGCTCGATCCAGCTTTTCTTTATACTCTTTTTCTTCCAGCAAGAATTCCGGAGATTCATAAGAAGTATGATTTGACCTGTCTGCATACTTTAAACGGACCTTTTCCGCTTTAATAACATTTAAATAAAGATTATTTGCTATAGTATATACATAAGATTTTGCTTTTTCAGGACTAACTTTAGCACAATTTTCCCACAGTTTAACAAAAGCTTCCTGAACTACATCATATGCTTTCTCTTCGTTTCCGAATTTATAATATATATAGTTAAAAACCGTTTTGGAATTGGTTTTGAAGAGGTTACTGAACACTTCCTCCTCACATACGTTGTCCATATTTTTTTGTTCTTATAGTTGGTTCTGTTTCAAAGATATTTTAAAAAAAATTAAAAAAAGAGTAGGGTATTTCAAATTGTAGTTGTTTTAAGGTTGTACGAACAACAAATAAATCCAAATCGTTATGAAAAAGTTTTTAAAGTATTCATTGCAAACCCTACTTCTAGTAGTGGCATTTTCATTTAATGCCTGTCAGGAAGCATTTGAAGAATTACCACAACCAGATGAACTGCAAACTATAAATGCAAGTTCCTCTACAGCTAAGCTTATTGAAAATACCGCTTCCAATGATGGTTCTTTCGATAATATTGTAGATGGCGCAAGCTGTTTCGCTCTTGAATTTCCTTATTCTGTTAGGGCAAACGGAATTGAGATTACCATTGAATCTAAAGAAGGCCTTCACTTAATTGAAGAAATATTTGATGAATTGGAAGGTGATGAAGATTTTCTTGAGATTATTTTCCCGATAGTTATTACGCGTGCTGATTTTACCACTATGGAAATTGAGGGTATAGATCACTTACGCGATTTGGCCAAAGAATGTATTGAAGGTGGAGAGGATGATGACATAGAATGTATAGATTTTGTATACCCCATTACGATATACACTTTTGATCTCAATGAGGTTGAAACAGGTTCTGTTACTGTTGAGTCTGATAAAGACCTTAGAACATTTTTTGCCGGCTTGGACGACAATGACTTAATCGGGATTGACTTCCCTGTAGCCTTGGAACTTTACGATGGTACAAAAATGGAAGTGAGAAATAATGCTGAATTGGCCAATGCTATTGAAATGGCTAAACATGCATGTGACGAGGATGACGATGATGATTATAACGATGACGATTTTACTCAGGAACGTTTAGAAAATCTATTGGTAGAATGTCCATGGTTGATTCATGAGGTTGTAAGAGATGAAGTAAATCAATCAGATCAGTACTTTGAATACGTAATGAACTTTACTGAAGATGGTGCCGTTAATGTTAAAGACAGAATGGGTAATAATATTACGGGTGTCTGGAGTACACGTGTTACCGATCATGGAATACTTATTAAACTTGAATTTGATGTATTGGTTGATTTTAACCTTGAATGGTTCGTATACGAACTAGGAGAAGGTAAGATTAAACTCTATGCCGAAGGTGGAAACAGGATTATAATGAATATCGCTTGTGATCTTTTTAATACAGACCCAAATACCTTAAGAGAGATCTTGAATGAATGTAGCTGGGTAATAAAAAAGGTGAAAAACCAGGGTGAGGAAATTGACAGATTACTTGGTTATGAGTTTAACTTTATGCCAGAAGGTTTACCGGTAGGTACTGTAACCCTTAGTAATGGTCAAAATACATCTGAAGGTACATGGGAAATTACCACCAATGAGCAAGGTAGACTTGTCATGGCAATTAACATGCCATCAGAAAATGGAGTATACTTTGAATGGCCCTTATCTGACCTGAGAAATGACAGATTAAAGTTTGAAGTTGAAGATATAGGTTACGAGCTTGTTCTGCAAAGAGTTTGTGATGATAATAATGATGATGGTGATGTTACTGAGATCAGAAACTTTATGATGGACGGTGATTGGACAGTTGCCCTTTATGAAGACGGTGAGATGAATGAAACTGAAAATTATATGGGTTACAACTTCAATTTCATGGCTAATCATCTAATATCTACAACACTTTCAGAAACGGGTGTCTCTTATCCAGGCCTGTGGCGAGTGCTTAGAAATAGTGATGGTAAACTTAAAGTATACCTGAACTTCGGAGATGTAAATCCTCTGGCCGAGCTTACAGATGATTGGGAATGGGTTCCTAATATGGATGGCAATATTAAACTGAGACATGTTAGCGTTTCAAATGACGGTCTTACCGAAAAAGTGAGTACACTAATTTTTGAAAGGCAATAGACAAACCCTTAAGAGGAAAAGTATTTAAAATACCTTATTTGCCCCCCTATTTTGCTGAAAAGGGTAACTTCTGAAAGAAGTTACCCTTTTCTCTTTTATATTTCTTTCTTCAGTCTTCCATCATCCCATTGTTATTATTAAATTTGCAATTCGCCATAATTGACATAAAAAGATGTTTGATAATTTAAGTGATAAGCTGGATAAGGCATTACATGTCCTGAAAGGGCATGGGCAGATTACCGAAATTAATGTTGCTGAGACTACTAAAGAAGTTAGAAGGGCGCTCCTGGATGCTGATGTTAATTTTAAAATTGCCAAGGAATTTACTAATAGAGTAAAGGAAAAAGCCTTGGGTCAGAATGTTTTGACCTCCTTACAACCAGGCCAGTTGATGGTGAAAATTGTTAAGGATGAACTCACCCAATTAATGGGTGGGGAGACAGAAGGCATTAATCTTTCCGTTAATCCATCCGTTATACTTATGTCTGGTCTCCAGGGATCTGGTAAGACCACCTTTTCAGGCAAACTCGCGAATTATCTAAAACAAAAAAAATCTAAAAATCCTTTATTAGTAGCCTGTGATGTTTACAGACCAGCTGCCATTGATCAGCTGCATATTGTAGGAGAACAGATAGGCGTGGAGGTATTTTCAGATAAGGAAAACTCGGACCCGGTAGCACTTGCAAAAGCAGGGGTGGCGCATGCTAAAAGTAATGGTTTCAATGTCGTAATTATTGATACCGCAGGCCGGCTGGCTGTTGATGAGCAGATGATGACCGAAATTGCTAACATCCGCGATGTGGTAAATCCTCAGGAAACCCTCTTTGTTGTAGATTCCATGACAGGTCAGGATGCCGTGAATACGGCAAAGGCATTTAATGATGTGCTGAATTTTGAGGGTGTTATTCTTACCAAGCTGGATGGAGACACACGTGGAGGTGCGGCCATTTCTATAAAATCTGTTGTTGATAAGCCCATAAAATTTATTGGTACAGGTGAGAAGATGGATGCTATAGATGTTTTTCACCCGGCGCGTATGGCCGATCGAATACTGGGGATGGGTGATGTTATTTCTTTGGTAGAACGGGCTCAGGAGCAATTTGATGAGGAAGAAGCTCGCAAAATTCAGAAAAAAATTGCCAAGAATAAGTTTGGTTTTGATGATTTCCTCAAACAGATACAACAGATCAAGAAGATGGGTAGCATGAAAGATCTAATGGGGATGATACCTGGTGCGGGTAAGGCACTAAAAGGAATGGATATAGATGATGATGCATTTAAGCATGTTGAAGCCATTATTCACTCTATGACTCCTGATGAAAGATCGAATCCTTCAAAACTTGATGCCAATAGGAAAAAGAGAATTGCCAAGGGCAGTGGGCGCACTATACAGGAAGTAAATCAATTGCTAAAGCAATTTGACCAAATGAGTAAAATGATGAAAATGATGCAAGGGGGTGGTGGTAAAAAAATGATGCAGATGATGCAGAATATGAAATAACAGTTTAAACCAATAATTATTTAGTAAATGACCATTCTCAACGGAAAAGAAATTGCAAATCAAATTAAAGATGAAATTGCCGCTGAGGTTAGCGAGATTAAATTACGTGGGGAAAAAGTACCCCATTTAGCCGCGGTACTTGTTGGAAATGACGGTGCCAGCCTTACCTATGTGGGTAGCAAGGTACGTACTTGTAAACGCATTGGTTTTGAATCTACACTAAAACATTTACCCGAAGACACTTCAGAAGAAGAATTATTAAAACTGGTAAATGAACTCAATTCCGATCCGGAAATAGATGGTTATATAGTGCAATTGCCTTTGCCTAAACACATTGATGAACAAAAAGTGCTACTAGCAGTGGATCCGGATAAGGACGTAGATGGTTTCCATCCTGCAAATTTTGGTAAAATGGCTTTGGATATGGAATCTTTTATATCTGCTACCCCGTTTGGTATCATGGAATTATTAAGAAGGTATGAGGTGGATGTTGAAGGGAAACACGCTGTTGTTATCGGCCGCAGCCATATTGTTGGTAGGCCTATTAGTATATTACTTAGCCAGAAAGGCAAATTTGCCAATGCCACAGTAACCTTAGTGCATAGCAGGACTAGAGATATTAAAGCCTTAACCTTACAGGCAGATATTATCGTTTCTGCGTTGGGAGTACCTGGTTTTCTAACTGAAGATATGGTGAGCGACGGAGCTGTAATTATTGATGTTGGTATCACAAGGGTTCCTGATGAGAGCAAGGAGAGAGGTTATTATTTATCAGGTGATGTAGATTTTGAAGGGGTGAGTAAAAAAGCATCTTATATAACACCCGTTCCAGGTGGGGTGGGCCCAATGACTATTGCCATGCTTTTGCAAAATACACTACTGGCGCGTAAAAGGCGTACTCAAAAAAATTAACAAAATTGTCTTTTTAATCTGACCTGAATAATGCGCATAGAAATTTGAAGATTTACGGGAAATGAGTACCTTTTGTCGCGAATCCAACTTCTATGTTCAAACCTGTTATTTTTCTTAGTTTTCTAATTATTTGCTTGTCTGGATGTCAATCGACTGAAGAAAAAACATCCGATATCAATGTTAAAGTTTCATTCTCTGATAAAGTCACTTCCAAAGCGCAAGATGGTCGTTTATTGCTTATGCTATCCACTAATAATGAAGATGAACCTCGCTTCCAGATAAATAGCGGACTTAACACACAGGTAATATTCGGGATGAATGTAGATGGAATGGCACCCAATTTTGAACAGACTTTTGATGCTTCAAATTTTGGATTTCCTTACCCCAGTTTAGCAGAAGTACCCCCCGGAGAATATTGGGTACAAGCCTTATTACATATCTATGAAACCTTCAATTTAAGTACTGGTCATACGGTAAAGTTACCCATGGATAATGGAGAAGGACAGAAATGGAACAGGTCTCCCGGTAATTTGTACAGTAAACCATTTAAAATTACCATCCCGGAAAATGGTGATTTGGAAATAGCTGTCGTAATGGATCAG
>CAZHWD010000174.1:0-18510 GCA_964536335.1 uncultured Eudoraea sp.
AAAGCATATAAGCGCGAAACCCGCCGCGAGATGAGATTTCTTTAAAGGGCCGTGGGAGATTACCACGTTGATAGGTCATAGGTGCAAGTGCCGCAAGGTACGCAGCCGAGTGATACTAATAGCCCGTTGAGCTTGCGCCGTCAAAAGCCTTGTATCAACCAGGTACCCTTGCACATCCTCACTATTAAATGCGTTTTTCCAGAGTAAACACCCTGTCTCTTTATGTTAAGATATTGCTCTTTGGCAAGTAAAAATACTTCGCCAGGAGACGTTGCTCAGCAGTCTGACAACGAAAAATCCGGGTGGCCATGGCGACGGGGCCCACCCCTTTCCATACCGAACAGGGAAGTTAAGCCCGTCTGCGCCGATGGTACTGCCGTAACTGGTGGGAGAGTAGGCCGCCGCCTTCTTTAAAAGCACTTATCATGTAGTTGATAGGTGCTTTTTTTTTTGACCTCATAAATCCCTATTTAAGCAATTCTGCCAGTTTGTAAATTCTATGGTTTTCAAGGGGCAAATAAAAAATATTGGATCATATATCTTACCACTCAAACATACCATTCTGGAAATAAATTTTTATACTTTAGCAAAGTTTATATAATAGTATACTTTCATGAATAAAGTAATTGTCTTTGCCTTAATTTTATTGGGTACATTTCCTAAACAAAACTCAAATAAGCCTATGCAGGATGTCTTGTTAACAAACCATATTGGATACCTAGAAGAGGGATTCAAAAAAGTTGTTTTGCAAACACAACAGGAAATTGTACCGGATTATTTTAATATTATTGACAAGAATGGGAAATCAGTTTTTAAAGGAAAATTTGCCAAAGGAGGTAAAATAGACAATTGGCATTCAGGGTACGCATATGCAGGTAATTTTACAGCATTTAAACAACATGGGGAATATCATATAATTACTAAATTGGGAAACCAACTCCTGAAAAGTAGCATTTTCAGCATTTCTAATACCAGTTTGGCTCAAAAGAGTTTGTCACTTCTAACAGAAGGATTTGAATCACAACATGTTAGCGGAGAATACAACAAAAAGGATAAGAAAATGTCATTTTTCGGAACCAGGAATGACATCGTTGACGTAAGTGGGGGCTGGTATGATGCTTCTGGCGATAAGGCAAAATATTTCAGTCATCTGTGTTATTCTAATTATTTAAATCCTCAACAGACCCCACTTTTCGTTTGGAACTTATTACAATCCATCGAATTGTATTCCAAAAATTTAAAGAAATCTAATGATGTAATAATTTCCCGCCTTTTAAATGAAGCTCAATATGGAGCTGATTTTTTACTTAAAATGCAGGATGCAGAGGGATATTTCTACCTGACTGTATTTGCGAACTGGAGTGGTGACCCTGAGAAAAGGGAAATATGCGCTTATGAAGGTCAGGATGGAAAGAGAACAGATGCCTATAAGGCCGGTTTTAGAGAAGGAGCCGGAATAGCAATTGCTGCTTTGGCAAGAGCATCTATGGCAATAGGTTCTGATAGTAATAAACCACAGGAATACCTCAAATCTGCAGAAAAAGGTTTTGCCCACCTTCTGGAATTCAATGAGCAGTATATTGATAATGGCATAGAAAATATAATTGATGATTATTGTGCATTGCTGGCAGCTACAGAATTATTCGCAGTTACTCATAACGAGGAATATCTGGTTCATGCCCGAACCCGGATGCTCAACCTTACTAATAGATTAAGTACAGATGATAACCATAAAGACTGGTGGCGTGCAGATGACAAGGGTTTTCGTCCTTTTTTTCATGGAGCAGATGCGGGTTTACCCTTAATATCTTTAAGTCGTTATCTTGAATTTGAAAAACAAGCTAGTTCAAGAGATATTGCCATAAATGCCATTCAAAAATCCGTCGATTTTGAGCTTAATATTACTAGGGAAGTGTACAATCCATTTGGATATCCCAGGCAATATGTTAAAGCGGTTAACGAAAATCAGAATCGATCAACATTCTTTATTCCTCACCAAAATGAAACCGGGTATTGGTGGCAAGGTGAGAATTCGCGTCTTGCTTCATTGTCAGCGGCGTTTTATTTGACCCGCATTTATATGACTGATAAACAGAGGGCAATGGCCATGGAATATGCATCAAATAATTTTGATTGGATTTTTGGGCTTAATCCATTTAATGTATGTATGGTTGACGGTTTGGGTTATAATAACCCGGAATATGTTGAATCTGTGAACTTAAATTTTCGGGGAGGTGTTTGTAATGGTATTACTGCTGGTTTTAACGATGAATCTGATATAGCTTTTATGCCATTACCTCAAAATGATGATCCCGCTCAACGTTGGCGATGGTCTGAACAATGGATGCCGCACGCTTCGTGGCTGATGCTTGCCGTTACTGCAGCGGAATAAATTCATTGTAAAATGAAATAATCTGAAGTGGTAATATTTTTAATCAACAACTAAAAAAAATGAAAAAAAACTACCGGATAGTAGCCCTGATTCTAGTGACATTTTTTGTCATTTCATTTTTGACCAACATATTGGGTGCTCTAAACCCCAGTGTTTCATTAAGTTTCGGGCTTAGCGAAACTATGGCAGGTTTTTTGCCTTTTACTTTCTTTATTGCTTATGGGGTAATGTCTATTCCTTCGGGCTTTATGTTAGAAAAATATGGTGAAAAAAGATTAATGCTATTTGCCTTTTTTCTGGCACTATTTGGGTCAGTACTTTTTGCGTGTATTCCTACTTTCGGAGTGTTCTTAATGACGCTCTTTACCATAGGTACGGGGATGGCAATTTTACAGGTCGTAATTAATCCATTATTAAGAGTGGCTGGTGGAGAAGAACATTACGCCTTTACTTCTGTGCTGGCACAGCTGATCTTTGGAGCGGCATCATTTGTAAGTCCGCAGGTGTATTCATGGTTGGTGACCAGTTTGGCGGACCCTCTGAAAGTAAATAATTGGTTTATAAATGTGCTGTCCAAAATAGTTCCAGTTGATATGTCCTGGGTTTCCATGTATTGGTTATTCGCAATAGCTAGTTTAATTATGATATTTATAATAGTTTCAATTGCCTTTCCCAAAGTAGATTTAATAGATGAAGAGAAAGTTGGATCAAGAGAGACATATATAAGTTTGTTCAAAAGCAAAATAGTCATTTTATATTTTCTGGGAATTTTTGCTTATGTGGGAGTGGAACAGGGAATTTCCTACTGGATGTCCAAGTTCCTGCAGATTTATCATGGATTTGATTATGAAACTACCGGAGCAGTTGCTGTTGGAAATTTTTGGGGATTTATGACCATAGGGGGAATTATAGGATTGGTTTTGCTAAAAATTATGGATAGTAAGTTAGTTTTAAGATTGTTTAGCAGCCTGGCAATAATTAGTCTGGGAGTTGCCTTGTTTGGAAATGCCAATAACTCATTGTATGCCTTTCAAATATGTGGTATTTTTTTATCAGTGATGTATCCAATAATTTTGTCACTCGCATTAAATTCAGTTAGCAAACACCATGGTTCCTTTGCAGGAATTTTAATGACCGGAATTATGGGTGGAGCCGTAATGCAATTACTAATTGGGTTTATAAGTGACCTGACGTCATTGAGAACCGGAATGTTACTAAATTTTGTAGCCCTGTTATTCGTTTTAAGCATTAGCTTTTGGGCGAAGCCTATCATAAAAAATAAAACAATAAACTTAAGAAAAAGTAAGAATTAAAATGGCTAAATCTAAATCGGTTAAACTAATTGGGGTAGATCTTGGAGGAACCAAGGTCAATGTAGGATTGGTAGAAGGGAATAAAATACTCAGCAATGAATTTGTGAAATTACCAAAGGATTCAAAAAGTGAATGGGATGTAATCAATATTATTATTGATTTAATTAAAATGCAACTTGGCGAACAAAAAGTGGAAGGAATAGGAATAGGCGTCCCTAGTATTTTAGACAGGGAAAAGGGTATTATTCATGAAGTTCAAAATATTCCTTCCTGGATAGAGGTCCCTTTGGCAGATATTTTAAAAAAAGAGTTTGATTTACCAGTATTCATAGATAATGACGCCAATTGTTTTGCCTACGGAGAATTTAAATTTGGCTTGGGAAAAGGGTATAAACATCTGGTTGGACTCACATTAGGTACCGGTATGGGTTCAGGGATCATTACAAATGGACACCTGATGGGTGATGCTAATTGCGGGTCGGGGGAATTTGGTATGATTCCTTATAAGGATGGTATCATAGAAGATTATTGTAGTGGCAAGTTTTTCAAAAACTTTTATGATTCCAATGGGGAGGAATTAATGATTCTTGCTAAGAAAGGCGATAGGATGGCTATTGAAGCCTTTAATAAATTTGGGGAACACCTGGGAAATGCCGTCAAAACCATCTTATATGCCGTAGATCCGCAAGTAATTATTGTAGGGGGATCAGTTGTTAATTCAGTGGAATATTTTGAGACAAGTTTGGTACGTTCTATTAATGATTTTGCCTATAAAAAGGTTCTTGAGAATTTTAAAATTATATACTCCCAAACTGCCAATATTGCAATTTTAGGTGCTGCTTCGCTCTATTATGACCGGATTGGGAATAACAACTTATAGATAATTATCCCTGGCAGGTCTTTCCGCATGGTTTTCAGTCGGTTATGAAAATTTTTAAATTCTTGGCAAATCGCCTTCTCCTTTAAGCGGTAAATAAGAACTTCCCATTAAATAGGTGTCCACATGATAGGCAGCCTGTCGTCCTTCAGAGATAGCCCATACAATTAAGGATTGTCCTCTGCGCTGGTCTCCGGCAACAAAAACTCCCGGAACATTTGTCTTATAATCTTTTATTGAAGCTTTTATATTAGTTCTCGGGTCAGCCTCCAGGCCTAGTTGTTCTGCAATAGTCATTTCAGAGCCTGTAAAGCCCATAGCCAGCAATGCCAGTTCACATGGCCATTCCTTTTCTGTACCTTCAATTTCTTTTAAAACAGGTCGCTGCCCGGGTACTTTCTCCCACTCCACATTTACTGTAATCAGGCCTTTTAAAGTTCCATTTTTATCCCCGATAAACTCTTTGGTTGAAATACTGAAAAATCGTTCTGCTCCTTCCTTATGTGATGAACTCGTACGCAATCTCATGGGCCAGAACGGCCATGGTTGGTCTTCAGGTCTTTCTGTAGTAGCTTTGCCCAGTATTTCAAAATTGGTTACCGAAGCCGCTCCCTGCCTGAAGGAGGTTCCTATGCAATCAGAACCTGTATCGCCTCCGCCAATAACAATAACATTTTTATCTGTGGCTTTAATTTCTTCACCGGGGTACTTTAATCCATCTACTCTTCGGTTGTTTTGCCCTAAAAAATCCATCGCCTGCACGACTCCTTTTAAATCTGCGCCCTTAATAGGTAAATTTCTTCGAACAGTGGCCCCACCACACAATACAACAGCATCATAATCTTTGTGTAGCTCTTCGGCCTTAATATCATTTCCTATATGAACACCACATTGAAATTCAATACCTTCTTCTTTCAAAATTTCGAGCCTTCGGTCTATTACATGTTTCTCCAATTTAAAATCAGGGATCCCATACCTTAATAATCCACCGGGTTTTTCGTCCCTTTCAAATACAGTAACAGAATGACCTGCCCTATTGAGTTGCTGAGCCGCTGCCAAACCGGCAGGTCCTGAGCCAACTACAGCAACTTTTTTACTCGTTCTAAATTCTGGCGGATTGGCTACAACCCACCCTTTTTGGAAAGCGGTTTCAACGATATTCTTTTCAATATTTTCAATAGACACCGGATCTTCATTGATTCCAAGGACACAGGCTTCCTCACAAGGAGCCGGGCATAATCTTCCGGTAAACTCAGGGAAATTATTTGTGGCATGTAAAATTTCGGCGGCTTTTTCCCACTTGCCTCTGTAAACCGCATCATTAAAATCGGGAATTAAATTACCCAGTGGACATCCGCTATGACAAAACGGAATACCACAATCCATACATCTTGCACCCTGATTTTTGAGTTCTTTTTCCTTCATGGGAAGTGTGAACTCTTTATAATTCTGAATGCGCTCATCTACCGGAGCATAATTCTCTACTTTTCTATCGAATTCCAAAAAACCTGTTATCTTACCCATGTATCGATTATGTTGTTTCTAATTTTTCTCTTTCCAGTCTAATTAGTGCCTGCTTGTATTCTTCAGGGAATATTTTAGTAAAGCTAGGAAGGTAATCTTCCCAATTCTCAAGAATTCTCTGAGCAAGCGGACTTAAAGTGGCATTGTAATGATTTTCAATTAATTCCCTAAGTTGCTTTATGTCATTATCTTCTTCAACCGCCAGTAGGTTTAACGCCTCCTTATTACACCTTTTCTCAAAAGTCTTTTTCTCATCAAAAATGTAGGCGATACCTCCGCTCATTCCAGCGCCAAAGTTTCTTCCAACTTCACCAAGTATTACGGCTACGCCACCTGTCATGTATTCGCATCCGTGATCTCCAATTCCTTCTACTACTGCCTTTGCCCCGGAATTCCTTACGCAAAACCGTTCACCGGCTTTACCATTTATATAGGACTCGCCTGAAGTGGCACCATAAAGTGTTACATTTCCGGTTATGATATTATTTTCCGGTTGTAAAGTTGATTTATCCGGAACTTTTATAATCAACTTAGCGCCTGAAAGTCCTTTCCCTAAATAGTCATTTGTGTTTCCGTTGACCACCATAGTAAGGCCTTTGGTAGCAAAAGCCCCAAAACTTTGCCCTGCGGAACCGGTAAAATTTAGCTTCAAGGTGTTCTCAGGGAGCCCTTCAGCACCGTATATTTTGGATATTTCATTACTAATAATTGCACCAACTGCCCTGTCTGTATTGTGAATTGGAAAATCTAAAGATATTTTTTCCTTTCTAAACAGCGCAGGATGTGCTTTCTCAATAATCTCGAACTCTATAGAATCATCAATATGATGTTGTTGCTTTTGGGTATTGTAAAATTTCGTATTCTTTGGAACATCTATCGTATGAAGTATTGGTGTCAGGTCTATTCCAGCAGACTTATAATGATCAATTGCCGCATTTCTATCCAGTTTTTGTACCTGGCCTACCATTTCATTAACTGTACGAAAACCTAGCTGAGCCATTATTTCTCTTAATTCCTCTGCTACAAAATACATGTAGTTGACTACATGTTCCGGTTTACCTTTGAATTTCTTTCTCAATTCAGGATTTTGGGTTGCAATTCCAACCGGGCAGGTATTTAAATGGCAAACTCTCATCATAATACATCCGGAAGCAACCAGAGGGGCGGTTGCAAACCCAAATTCCTCTGCTCCTAAAAGACATGCAATTGCTACATCTCTTCCGGTTTTTAATTGTCCATCACATTCCAAAACTATTCTGTTTCTCAGGTCATTCAGCACCAAAGTCTGCTGAGCTTCAGCAATTCCTAACTCCCATGGAAGGCCTGCATGTTTAAGTGAGGTCAATGGAGATGCACCGGTACCACCATCGAATCCTGATATTAGAATTACATCGGCCTTGGCTTTTGACACACCGGCAGCAACTGTACCCACACCAACTTCGGAGACAAGTTTCACATTAATCCTGGCCTTGCGATTAGCAGATTTAAGATCATAAATTAATTGCGATAAATCCTCAATGGAATAGATGTCATGATGTGGTGGAGGTGATATAAGACCTACGTAGGGGGTTGAATTTCGCGTTTTGGCTATTGCCGGGTTTACCTTTGGACCAGGTAGTTGGCCTCCTTCTCCCGGTTTGGCACCCTGAGCCATTTTAATCTGTATCTCCTGTGCATTTGTAAGATAATCCGAAGTAACCCCAAACCTTCCCGAAGCCACTTGTTTAATTGCACTATTTCTCCAATCTCCAGTCTGGTTTTTATAGAATCTATCAGCATCTTCCCCGCCTTCCCCTGAATTGCTTTTACCTCCAATCCTGTTCATGGCAATAGCAAGATTTTCATGCGCCTCTTTGCTAATGGAACCATAGGACATAGCACCGGTCTTAAACCTTTTAACTATTTCCGTCCAGGGTTCCACCTCTTCTATAGGAATCGGGTCGTAGTTAGAAAATTCGAACAAACCGCGAATAGTCATTAAATTTTTGGATTGTTCATTGACCATTGCGGCAAATTCTTTATAGGTGTCCGGCTCGTTATTCCGAACAGACTTCTGAAGTTTGGCAATAGATAAAGGATTGAACATATGTTTTTCCCCATCGCGCCTCCAACGGTATTCACCTCCAATTTCAAGATCTAAGTTGGCAGCAACATGCTGATCCTGATAGGCTTTTTTATGTCTTTTGGATACCTCTTTTTCTATTTCATACAATCCAATTCCCTGAATACGCGTTGGTGTATTTGGAAAATATTTGTCCACAACCTTGGTGTTAATCCCAATACATTCAAAGAGTTGGGAACCCCGATATGAATTTAGAGTAGATATCCCAATTTTATTCATAACTTTTAAAATACCCTTTCCAATGGCCTTATTGTAGTTTTTAATGGCCTCATCAAAAGTGTATTCCGTAATATCATGTTCTTCAATTTGTTCTGCAATTATCTCATTTACCAGATAGGGATTAATTGCACTTGCTCCAAACCCGAACAAGAGTGCAAAATGATGCACTTCCCTTGGCTCCGCAGATTCTATAATGATACTTAATTTGGAACGTTTACCCAATCGCTGAAGTCCGCTATTTACGAAAGAACAGGCAAGTAATGCAGGAATAGGTGCTTTGTCTTTATCGGAGTTTCTATCAGATAAAATAATAATGTTTGCCCCGTTATCTATAGCTTTCTCTGCTTCTCTTAAATTGTTTTCAAGAGCTTCTTCCAAACCATTATGTCCTCTGGCAATATTATAGAGAATAGGAATGGAAACGACTTTATAGTCAGGGCTGGCATCGTAGTTTTTAATCTTATCAAGATCTTCTTTGGAAATAACAGGATTTTGGATTTTCAGCTTTCGACAACTCAATTCAGTGATGTCAAAAATATTATGATCACTTCCTAATGTAAGCGAAATATCTGTTATTAATTCTTCGCGAATACCATCTAATGGCGGATTAGTTACTTGTGCAAAAAGCTGTTTAAAATAATTATACAAAAGCTGAGGCCTCTCAGATAATACTGCGATAGGTGTATCTGATCCCATTGAACCTATGGGTTCTTTTGCATGTTGCCCCATTGGAAGAATAATTGTATTAATGTCCTCCAGGGTATAGCCAAAAACTGCTTTCCTCTTCTCCAGAGAAGCTTCGTTTAAAAAAAGTGGGCAATCGTTATATGGGATATTTTTCAGGTGAACCAAATTGGTGTCCAGCCAGTTTTTATAAGAATATTTCTTTGCTATTTTTTCTTTAATCTCTTCATCGTTTACTATTCTTCCGGCTTCCATATCAACCAGAAACATTTTTCCCGGTTCAAGTCGGCCGTGATATTCGATATTCTCAGGCGCTAACTCTACCACACCTGTTTCAGAAGACATAATTACATAACCGTCTTTTGTAACTGAGTACCTTGAAGGTCTAAGTCCATTTCTGTCTAAAACAGCACCAATGTAATTGCCATCTGTGAAGGGTATGGATGCAGGGCCATCCCAGGGTTCCATGACGCAAGAATTGTATTCATAGAATGCCCGTTTTGCCACAGACATTTCTTCGTTCTTTTCCCAGGCTTCGGGAACCAGCATCATCATTACTTCAGGAAGGGACCGCCCTGTCATTAGTAACAATTCTACTACCATATCCATAGTGGCAGAGTCAGATTTCCCTGGTAAGATTATAGGCAGAATATTTTTTATTTCTTCTCCAAACAGCTTGCTTTTTAGCAAGCCTTCCCTGGAGCGCATTCGCATAACATTGCCTCTTAGGGTATTAATCTCCCCATTATGACACATGTACCTGAAGGGTTGGGCCAGATCCCAGGTAGGGAATGTATTGGTGGAAAATCGTTGGTGAACCAGGGCTAACCTTGTAACCACCCTTGTATCCATTAAATCTTTAAAGTAGAGCTTTATATCATTGGGCATTAATAGCCCTTTGAAGATGATTATTTTAGTTGAAAGGCTGGGAACATAGAAAAACTTACTTTCCGATAATTTTGAGTTTATAAGAGTATGCTCTGTTACCTTACGAGCGATATACAGTTTCAGGTTAAAATCAAAATCCTTTTGTTCCTTATTTTCTTTGCCAACAAAGATTTGCTTAACAAAAGGCTCTGTTTCACCTGCGATTCTTCCGGGAATAGCCTTATTAACAGGAACATTACGCCATCCTAATAATTGTAATCCCTGCTTTTTTATGTTTTCTTCGAAGACGGAGATGCAATAGTCTCTTTGATTTTCTTTTTTTGGAAAGAAAACATTACCCATAGCATAATCACCTGCTTTAGGAATTGTGAAATCACACTCATCTAGAAAGAACTGATGTGGAATATCAATCAGGATACCCGCACCATCTCCCGTCTTACCATCCGCACTTACAGCTCCCCTGTGCTCCAATTTATCCAGGATTTCGAGGGCCTTGTGAATGATATCATTCGACTTTTTTCCTTTTAGGCTGCAAATAAATCCAGCACCACAGTTATCATGTTCAAATTCAGGTAGATACAAGCCTTGTCTTTTCATCATCTTTATTGCAGTATTTATTCAAAAATATCATTTTTAACGAAATATATACATCATTTAATAAGATAGTGTGCAAAATATTCAACGTTTACAATAAAATGTTAAAAAAAATTCAATTTGAAATATTTAAGCCTTGTAAATTGAGATTATAGTAAAACATGAGTAGATGTTTCCTGCTGAGGAGAAGGTTGGGGGGTTAGACAGGTTAATCTAGCCATTTTTTTAACTCTGACCCCAGTTTTGGAAATACTATTGACAATAAATAGTAATAATTCAAAGGATACCCCTAAAAATATTGGGGTAAATAATAATTAATTTAATTATAGAGGCTAAATTTTTAGTATATTTCTGGAGATTACTATTTTTTGTATCTCCGATGTTCCCTCATATATTTGGGTGATTTTTGCATCCCTCATCATTCGTTCAACATGGTATTCTTTAACGAATCCATTTCCTCCAAATATTTGCACCGCCTCCACAGTAGTTTCCATGGCAATTTGTGAAGCATAAAGTTTAGCCATTGCACTTGAAGTGTCATAGTCATTACCCTGATCTTTGTCCCAGGCCGCTTTGTACACCAGATATCGGGCTGCCTGAATTTGGGTATGCATGTCTGCGAGTTTAAAGGCAATAGCCTGATGGTTAGCTATTTCCGTTCCAAATGTTCTGCGTTCTTTTGAATACTTTTTGGCAAGTTCATAGGCGCCGGCCGCTATTCCCAATGCCTGTGCTGCAATACCAATTCTTCCACCGGCAAGGGTTTTCATGGCAAATTTAAAACCAAAACCATCTTCACCGATTCTATTTTCCTTGGGTACTTTTACATCGTTGAATATTAAAGAATGCGTATCACTCCCTCGTATTCCTAATTTGTTTTCTTTAGGCCCAATTTCAAACCCTGGCATACCTTTTTCAACTATCAGGGCATTTATTCCTTTGTATCCTTTTTCGATATGGGTTTGAGCAATAACCAGGTAAACTGATGCGGAATTTCCATTAGTGATCCAATTTTTTGTGCCGTTCAGAACATAATGGTCACCTTTATCAAGAGCGGTAGTTTTTTGAGATGTGGCATCACTACCCGCTTCGGGTTCTGAAAGGCAGAAAGCACCTATAATTTCACCTGCCGCCAACTTTTTCAGGTATTTTTCTTTTTGCTCCTTGGAACCAAAAGTCTCTAAACCCCAGCATACCAATGAATTATTTACTGATACAACAACCGAGGAGGATGCATCTATTTTTGAAAGCTCCTCCATGGTTAAAACATAGGACAATGTATCTAAACCACTCCCGCCATATTCGGGATCTACCATCATTCCCAAAAAACCAAGTTCTCCCATTTTTTTCACTTGTTCGGAAGGGAATTGCTGTGTCTCATCGCGTTCAATTACACCGGGCAACAATTCGGCATGGGCAAAATCTCTGGCCGCCTGCCTAATCATATTTTGTTCTTCTGTAAGTGTAAAATTCATTGCAATAAGTTTGATAAAAAACATTACAAAGATACAAGACTGATGGAAAATATGTATGGATACATTAGCTTATTTATAAAAGTGAAAGTCTTTGCAAAAGAGTTAACTCGTGCGACCAAGTATGATCTAAAAAGCTTTTAAAGTAGCACAATATTTTTATATTTGTCTGAGGTGCACCTATTACCTAAAATATCAAATAAATTATGAGACAACACTAGCTTCATTTGGCTTATTTTTAGTTATAACACCAATTTTAGCACACATTTTTAAATCTTGTAACATAATTAATTGATAAACAAATGAAAAAGCTATTAAAAATATATGAAAACAAACCGCCAGAGATAGTCTTTAACTGGAAGGATTCAGAAACTGAAGCTGAAGGATGGGCAGTTATAAATTCTCTGAGAGGTGGTGCAGCGGGAGGCGGAACCAGAATGCGCGAGGGCTTGGATATGAACGAAGTGTTATCCCTGGCAAAAACCATGGAAGTGAAGTTTACGGTATCTGGCCCGCCAATAGGAGGAGCGAAGTCGGGTATTAATTTTAACCCGCATGATCCAAGAAAAAGAGGTGTATTGGAAAGGTGGTATTCGGCGGTTTCGCCACTGCTTAAAAGTTACTATGGAACGGGAGGAGATTTAAATGTAGATGAAATTCTTGAGGTTATTCCAATAACGGAGGATGTTGGCGTCTGGCACCCGCAGGAAGGGGTGTTTAATGGTCATTTCAGGCCTACGGAAGCAGATAAAATAAATAGAATTGGGCAGCTACGACTTGGGGTTATTAAGGTTTTGGAAAGTAATACCTATTCTCCTGATGTTAGCAAAAAATATACTGTTGCCGATATGATAACTGGTTTTGGCGTAGCCGAGGCCATAAGGCACTATTATGATATCTTTGGAGGAACTGTCATTGGCAAGCGAGCCATCGTACAGGGATTTGGAAGTGTAGGATCGGCGGCCGCTTTTTATTTGGCACAAATGGGTGCTAAGATTGTAGGAATTATTGATCGCGTAGGGGGGGTTATTAATGAAGATGGTTTTTCATTTGAAGAAATTAAGACCTTCTTTTTACATAAAAAGGGAAATACTTTAATAGCCGATGCAGATAAAATGATTCCTTTTGATGAAATGAATAAACGTATATGGAGTTTACCAACAGAAATTTTTGCGCCCTGTGCGGCTTCCAGATTAATTACCCAGGAACAAATATCGGAAATGATAGATACAGGCCTTGAGGTTATTTCATGTGGCGCAAATGTACCTTTTGCAGACCCTGAAATATTTTTTGGTCCAATTATGGAGTATACAGATGAAAGGGTAAGTCTTATCCCAGACTTTGTTTCAAACTGTGGAATGGCCAGATTATTTGCCTATTTCATGGAGCGAAGAGTGGGTATGGATGATGAATTAATTTTTAATGATACTTCAGATACCATTCGAAAAGCAATTTTGAATATCTTTAAGCAAAATGTAACAAGAAAAAACATGAGTAATACGGCATTTGAAATTGCCCTAAAACAACTAATTTAAAACCAACCAGTATGGAGACCATTATTATTATTGTATTCTTAGCAGGCTATTTGGCTATTACCCTTGAACATAATCTAAAAATAGACAAACTAATTCCCGCTTTGGCCATGATGGCAATTTTATGGGCCGTTATCGCATTGGCTCATATGCCTGTTTTTGAGGTTAATACCGACTTAAAGGAATTAGAGCCTTCACATATTGATGAAATGCTGTTGCACCATCTGGGTAAAACCGCAGAAATCCTTGTTTTCCTTTTGGGGGCAATGACGATCGTGGAAATTATAGATTATTTTGATGGATTTGCCACTATAAAAGGCTATATACGCACCACGAAAAAATCAAAGCTATTATGGCTCTTTTCTATTTTGGCCTTTATTCTTTCCGCAATTATAGACAACCTTACAGCTACCATCGTTCTGGTAACTATATTACAAAAAGTCATCAAAGAACGTGAGGTAAGGCTTTGGTTTGCCGGGATGATTATTATTGCTGCGAATGCCGGAGGGGCATGGTCTCCAATTGGAGATGTAACAACTACAATGCTATGGATTGGCAATAAGGTATCCGCTCTACAACTTATTAAATTTGTACTTATACCATCAATAGTTTGTATGGTCCTTCCTGTTCTCGTTGCATTAAGGTACAAGGCATTTAAAGGAAATATTTCTGCGGAATTGGAGGATAAAGAGAAACCTAAATCCCCATTTGGAGCAACTATGTTATATCTCGGTTTGGGTTCTATTGTTTTTGTTCCATTTTTTAAAACCATTACTCATTTACCTCCTTATGTGGGGATGATGCTTTCACTGGCTGTTGTAGCTGCGTTTGCAGAAATATATACAAGCGCTAAATTTAGTATTTCCAGTGTGGATGCAGCAGAGAGTCAGGAAGTAGCTCACCACAGTGCTGTGCATGCTTCCTTATCAAAAATAGAACTTCCAAGTATTTTATTTTTTCTTGGGATACTTTTGGCAGTGGCTGCTCTGGAGTCTTTAGGGATGTTATTTCATTTTGCAGGTGCACTAGATACTACAATGCCATTCCTCGGTACTGAAGCGGTGAACGGATCTGTATCAGATTTGGTAATACTGATATTGGGGGTTGGTTCCGCCGTGATAGACAATGTACCTTTAGTTGCTGCCAGTATGGGGATGTTCTCAATACCTTTAGATGATTCTGTCTGGCATTTTATTGCCTATTCCGCGGGAACAGGTGGTAGTATGTTAATTATTGGATCTGCAGCGGGCGTTGTTGCTATGGGGATGGAGAAAATTGATTTTTTCTGGTATTTAAAAAAAATTGCATTGCTGGCATTCATTGGTTTTATTGGTGGCGCGGCCGCATTTATAGTTATTCGAAATTTAATATTAAACGCATAATTTAATTGATAATATACCGTTATAAGGGCAACTTTTAATAGGGAAAAATATGGTTATCTTTCAGGAACTTGCTGATGAAGCACAAGTTGGGGAACTTGTTTCAGAAGAAAAAACACTATCAGTTATCGATCTTATCTTTAATGGAGGAGCGGGAAGTATTGTAATTATTTCAGTTTTGTTTGTTATGTTGGCTGTTGCTTTATACATTTATTTTGAGCGCTTGTTGGCTATAAAGGCAGCCTCAAAAATAGATAAGAACTTCATGAATCAAATTCGGGATCATGTAATGAACGATAAACTGGAAGCTGCAAAAATATTATGTGCCCAAACAGATTCTCCGGTTGCGAGATTAACAGAAAAAGGGATTTCCAGAATTGGTAAACCTTTAGATGATATCAATACAGCTATTGAGAATGCCGGAACTCTGGAGGTTTACAAATTGGAAAAAAATGTAAATGTTCTTGCTACTGTCGCAGGTGCGGGACCCATGATTGGGTTTTTAGGAACCGTTATTGGTATGATTTTGGCATTCCATCAAATGGCCAGTAGCGGCGGACAAGCAGAAATGGGTGCTTTGGCATCAGGGATATACACTGCCATGACTACCACAGTTGCAGGTCTGATTGTTGGTATTGTAGCTTATATGGGATATAACCATCTAGTGAATCGAACAGACAAAGTAGTGCACAAAATGGAGGCAAATGCGGTGGAATTTCTTGATTTACTTAACGAACCTGTTTAAGACAGTCTTATGAAAATTAAAGGAAGAAATAAGATCAGTCCGGAATTCAGCATGTCCTCAATGACGGACATTGTATTCCTGTTGCTGATTTTCTTTATGTTAACTGCTAATTCACCTAATGCGTTGGATCTGCTTTTGCCAAAGGCTAAGGGAAAATCCACGAATACCCAAAATGTATCAGTCACCATTAATAAGAATCTGGAATATTTTGTGAACAGCGAGAGAATTAACGGAGAATACATAGAAATTGAACTAAAAAAAGCACTTGAGGGTCAGGAGAAGCCCACTGTTATTCTTAGGGCAGAAGAAAGCGTGGCCATTAAAGAAGCGGTTAACGTAATGGATATTGCCAATAGGAATAGTTATAAAGTTATCCTGGCTGTGCGGCCTAATTAATGCCATTTTTAGACACGAGACACAAGAAAAAATCATTTACGCTTACAACTATTTTGTTAAGTGTACTCCTCCTTTTACTTTTTTATATCGGCCTTACTTATATGGATCCACCCATAGAGAAAGGGATCACTGTGAATTTTGGCACCATGGAATTTGGTATGGGGGAGAAACAACCCACAAAAAAAATTAAATCTCAGCCTGCAGAACCGGTGAAAGAAGAAGAAAAGGAAGTGGTTGAAGAGAAACCTGCTGCGCAACCGGAAGAAGTAGCCGAAGAAGATGTAACGGAAAAGGCCACTGAGAAAGTACTTACACAAGAAGACGAAGAATCCATAAAAATTAAACAACAGCAGGCTGCCAAGCGCGAGGCCGAAGAGGCGGCCAGGAAAGCCCAGGCCAAAGCTGAACAATTGGCCAGGGAACAAAAGGCTGCGGAGGAAAAAGCCCAACGAGAAAAGGAAGCAAAAAAGGAAAAGCTGGATGAACTTATGGGGGGCCTTAATAAATCTGACGGTGAGGTTCAGGGCAGTGAGGGTGATGATAACAGGGCAGGAGATAAAGGACAACCAGATGGAAATCCTTATGCCACCAGCTATTATGGCAGTCCCGGATCCGGAAGTGGAACAGGTGGATATGGCCTCAGCGGACGCTCTTTAGTGGGCAAGGGAAAAGTGCAGCAGGAATGTAATGAAGAAGGAAGAGTAGTTGTTGAAATTACTGTAGATAGAAATGGTAAGGTGATTAATGCTACACCAGGGGTTAAGGGTACTACCAATAATCATCCCTGCTTGTTAGAGCCTGCTAAGAAAACGGCATTTCTGCACAAATGGAATCTGGATTCCAAAGCTCCCAACCAGCAGATAGGATTTGTCGTGGTGAACTTTAAATTGGGGGAATAATACATGACCTACAAAGAGACCCTGGATTGGATGTTTGCTCAACTTCCAATGTATCAGCAAAAGGGGCCGAAAGCGTATAAAGGCAAACTAAAAAACAGCCTGTCTTTATCCACACACCTTAAAAACCCACATCTGAATTTTAAGAGTATTCATGTAGCGGGTACTAATGGAAAAGGATCCAGCAGTCATATGCTGGCATCCATATTGCAGGAGGCTGGTTATAAGGTAGGGTTGTATACCTCACCACATATGAAAGATTTCAGGGAGCGAATTAAGATTAATGGGAAACCTATTAGTCAAAAAAGTGTCATAGAATTTATAGAAGAGAATAAGGCCTTTCTTGAGGCAAATAAACTGTCATTTTTTGAAATGTCTGTGGGAATGGCATTTGATTATTTTTCCAGAAAGAAGGTGTCTATTGCGATCATTGAAGTGGGCCTGGGCGGGCGTTTAGATGCAACGAATATTATTACTCCCGAAGCTTCACTTATTACGAATATTGGTTTAGACCATACAGATTTACTGGGTCATACAATGGAATTGATATCAAGGGAAAAGGCCGGAATTATAAAAGCTAATGTTCCCTTAGTCATTAGCGAGTATCAGGAGGAGATTGCACCGGTTTTTAAAGAAATTGCAATGGAAAGAAATTCAGATCTGGTCTATGCCGATAAGGAAGATCTTGAGGAGTATAAAACCTCTCTTTTTGGCAGTTATCAAAATAGGAATATTAAAGGAGTACTGGCTACTATTAATTTGCTTAAAGGGTTTAACATAAGTGAGGAACATATTAGAGATGGCCTAATGAAGGTGATAGAGAATACCGGGCTGCTAGGGAGGTGGCAGATTCTACAGGAAAACCCAAAAGTTGTTTGTGATATGGCTCACAATAGTGAAGGCCTCACTTTGGTGTTGGAACAAGTGAACCTGGAAAAATTTAGAACCTTGCATATTGTTCTTGGTTTTGTTAAAGAGAAAAATCTGGATGTAATTTTACCCTTATTTCCAAAAGATGCCAACTATTATTTAGCCAGACCTGATATTCCCAGGGGATTAGATGTGGAAATGTTAATGAAAAAAGCTTTGGAATTTGGATTGAAGGGTACTGGGTATGATTCGATACCTGAGGCTTATAAAGCTGCACTCAAAAAAGCAAATAAGGACGATTTCATTTATATAGGTGGCAGTACATTTACGGTTGCTGAGGTACTGTGATTTTTTCTTATTTTTTGTTTTAGGTAACAAAAAACTATTCTATATTTGCATCCCCTTAGGGGCTCTTAGCTCAGTTGGTTCAGAGCACCTGCCTTACAAGCAGGGGGTCACTGGTTCGAATCCAGTAGGGCCCACCAAGTAAACAAAGGCCTTCACAGATGTGAAGGCCTTTTTCGTTTTTCCGCAATGCACACTTTGTGCACACTTTTGATATTTTCTTCATTTCACACTAAAATTTAACATAAGGTATGCTCAAATG
>CAZHWD010000175.1:0-1982 GCA_964536335.1 uncultured Eudoraea sp.
CAAAAGACATTATTGCAGGCTTTACCGTGGGGATCGTACTTATTCCTCAGGGAATGGCTTATGCCATGATTGCCGGTTTACCTCCTGTATATGGTTTGTATGCGTCCTTAATGCCCTTGCTGGCCTATGTGCTTTTTGGCACTTCAAGATCGCTCGCAATCGGACCTGTTGCCATGGATTCTTTACTCGTCGCGGTAGGTTTGGGAACCCTGGCAATAGTAGGATTGGAGAATTATATTGCTATGGCGATTTTACTCGCTTTTATGGTTGGAGCCATACAATTTGTTTTAGGCATTTTTCGAATGGGCTACCTGGTTACCTTTTTGGCCAAACCGGTTATCAGTGGATTTACATCAGCAGCAGCCGTGATTATCATATTTAGTCAGTTAAAACATTTACTTGGCGTGGATATGGAAGGGAGCAATCAGTTTCACCGAATTTTTATGAACGCCATTGAAACGATTCCGGAGACTAATATCTATGATTTCATTATAGGACTCGCAGGGATTTTCCTGCTTATTGGTTTTAAAAAATGGAATAGACATATTCCTGCAATTCTTATCATTGTTGTTCTGGGAATACTGGTAGTATATTTTTTCAAAATGGAATCTCTGGGCATTGAGATCGTGGGTACAATACCAAAAGGATTGCCTGGGTTTGTTTTACCGGAATTTGACATAGATACTATGTTGCAGCTATGGCCAATTGCACTAACACTTGCTCTGATAGGATACCTTGAAGCTATTTCAATTGGCAAAGGTATTGAAGAGAAGAATGAAGAAGATCAGATTAATGCCAATCAGGAATTAGTTGCTATAGGCTCAGCAAATATGCTGGGCTCTTTTTTTCAATCCTATCCGGTAACGGCGAGTTTTTCGAGATCTGCCATTAATGATGAATCCGGATCAAAAACTACACTGTCTGGGATATTTACTGTTTTATTGGTTATAGTAACCCTTGTATTTCTTACCCCTCGTTTTTATTATTTGCCAAAAGCAATTCTTGCAAGCATTATCATGGTATCTGTTTACGGTCTGATCGATTTAGAATATGCAAAACGCTTGTGGATCTATAGAAAAGATGAATTTATTGTTTTGATACTCACATTTTTGATAACCCTGTTTATAGGAATTACTCAGGGCATTCTCACTGGGGTCCTGCTTTCTCTTTTATTGATGGTATACAGAACTTCCAAACCTCATTTCGCAGTTTTAAGTAAAATAAAAGATTCAGACTACTATAAAAATATTACACGCTTCGGAGATGAAGTTATTTTGCGGGATGATCTGCTTATCGTTCGTTTTGATTCTCAATTATACTTTGCGAATTCGGATTATTTTAAAAATCAGCTTTATAAGTATATGGACGATAAAGGGGATAATTTAAAAGGAGTAATATTAAATGCTGAAGCAATTAATTACATAGATTCTACAGCCACCAGGATGCTGACTAAAGTCATTAAAAAAATAAGGCAGGATGGAATTCAGTTCTATATTGCCGGTGCTATAGGTCCTACAAGGGATATCATTTTCAGGAGTGGAATAAGTAAGGTACTACCCAAAGAATTCCTCTTTGTTAAAATAAAGGAGGCCGTGGCTTACTTTGATGATCCTGAGAACGCGTCAGTGATCCATGAAAAAGTGGCTTATCAGCGAAATGAAACCGCTAACTAATGTTACTCATTTTAAAGCAATAAGCAGTATTTTTGAAAAAAATTTAGAAATAAAGAAATGATCATAGAACAGATTTATACCGGATGCCTTGCTCAGGGAGCGTATTATATAGAAAGCAAGGGCGAAGTTGCTATCATTGATCCCTTACGCGAAGTGAATCCTTACATAGACAGGGCGAAAAAGAATAAGGCTGAAATAAAATATATTTTTGAGACCCATTTCCATGCCGACTTTGTTAGTGGGCATGTAACATTGGCTAAGGAGACCGGGGCACCTATTGTTTTCGGGCCCAATGCCAATCCTTCTTTT
>CAZHWD010000176.1:0-1654 GCA_964536335.1 uncultured Eudoraea sp.
ACATCCTTACCGTCATCATTCAGTCCTTTTTTGCCTTCTGGTAATGCAATTTGCATCGCCTCGCGCAGTTGATCGAATGTGATTATCTTTTCTTGTAACATCGTAACAGTTCTTTTCAAATTCTGATCATTTAGAACCGAAATTAAAATACTATTGAGTTGAGAAATTCTATTGTCTTTTTTAACCCTGGCAGGCAAAGTTTCAATGGCCTTTTTTATGCTCTTCAATCTTTGATAAAATACATAGTGGTCACGATCAAACGGAAATCCATAACCACTTAATTCTCTTTTCCAATCTAAAATCCAATGTATCCAGGTATATGCTGCAACTACTGCAGGAAGATCTGTGCTAACCTTTCCTTTCAGTTGTTGTTGTAAGTATAAATCACGTCGTTTTTCCAATTTGGCATCCGCATCGATTTCTTTTGTTAAGAGCTTCAAGTGTTTTCTTAACGTTGAACGCGTGACTTTCGTTGTTAATGCTTTCCTAAGCGCAGCATATTCACAGCCAAATAGGTCGTTACCAATATCTTTCAAAAAATGGAAGTGGCAAATAAAATCAGCTATACCTGGAAAAACCTCTTTAATCGCTTTTAAAATTCCTTTACCCATATCGTGTACAGCGGCAATCGGATTGCCATATACTTTTTTAATCTGATTAAGAAAAGGAATGATTTGTTCAGAATTTTCTGACGACAGCTTCACGTTATCTATCACAATATTTGTGATTGAATCTAAGGCACTCATTAAATGCGGACTATCGCCTTCGCATGTCCCATCTAAGTGTAAAATATAGCCCCCTCGCAAAGCCATTAGTTGTTTAATTCTTTGCTGAGATTCTTTGTGTGCAAGGGCTAAATAAATAATGAACCTTTTGCCAAGATATCCAATCTCACGGACCGAAATCGGGATATTTCTTTGATTGAGTTCATGTTGAATTTCCTTTTCACCACAGCGCCGAAGGAAAAGTGAGTTGCAAACAAAAACCATTATGTCAAAACCAAACTTGCTTTTAGGCGCAACCAGTTCACACAATTCTTTAGAACGGTGTGTTTTCTTGCAATCTTGGCAACAAAGCTCCGTTTCATGAGCAATAAACTGTCCGATTTCAAAAGTGGCCACAATTTTAGGGTGTGTCTTTAAAACGTTTAAATTACCTCCACATGAACATTTCGATGCCTCGGCCCGGAAGTTTACTATAGGTGCATCGGGAAACAAAGCTTTTGCCGAAATATTGCCGGTTAGCCGATTAATATGATATCTCAGGCTTCTGATGGGAGTAAATCCAAAGGGTTTTTTTTTAAGATTTCATGATAAATAAGCAAGTTCTTTATTTTCTGAGTGGAAATCGGGACTCCCTTCCTACCAACACGACGCACTAATTGATCTATTTTATCAGCAGGGTGCTTGATTAACTCAACGAGAATAATGATAGCCTCAGCATCTGTTGGCAAATCAAGTAGGGCGGTCGATTCAATAATGCTTTGTCTTTTATGCTTTTGCTTGTTAAACTGATCAGGATCTTTTGAAAAATAGACATATACCCCTTTATGCTTTTGTCTTTGAATGTTAAGATCATTTTTAAAATGAGATAAAAATGTATAAGAAGGCAGTCCTACTATTTCGCCTAGTTCCTTAGCATTTAATCCGGATTC
>CAZHWD010000177.1:0-57648 GCA_964536335.1 uncultured Eudoraea sp.
AAGCACTGAAAATCCATATTTTGTTTTCAAGGCCAGCACCGTAGAAGCTAGTAAAGAAGGAACTTTTTAAAAGAAACGTCCCTTCCTTTATTATAACGTGTTCCTTGTAAGCCTCATATTGAGGACTACTTACGAAATCAAGAAATTCTTGAGGGCTTTCACTTGCAATTACCCCTGAATCGATTAAAATCTTGCACATAGTATTTTCCCCGGCTATTTCCAGATCAATTGTCTGTCCGCCATCTACTATTTGAATAGGACTGCAAAATCTTTCTCCATGAGTACTTAAATGTACAAGGTCATATTCTGCAAAACTAGCATAAGTATCTAAAAGCACTCCTTGAGAAATATAATCTATCCGCCCTTCGTAGTTCTTATTTTTACTTAAATATTTTCTTGCTGCCAAACCATCATCAAAGGTTCCAAACTCTTGAATGTACGGGGCGAGAATCAATGCTCTTTTCTTCTCCCGTCCTTCATCACCTTTTTCATTTGCAACTATATTAACTGCTTCCTCATTTTCCTCAAAAGGACTTGTTACTAAATTCGCAAGAAGTTTTATCGAATGACTTTTTGGAGCTATCATTAACTTGCCCCCACCCTTAGTTAGCCCATTGGGAGAAGGATCTTTAGGCATTTCTATCAGCATGGGCACACTTCCTTCTATAAAAAACAAGATAGACGATGCATTTGTCTGCACCAATGTACTGTCTGGCAAAGATTTTATAATCTCGCTTATAGAATGTCCTTCATTTGCAAGTTGTTGACCTGTTTCTAATAACTTCCAACTTTTTGACAAGGCATCTTCTGAAAGCTTTTCACTTCGCATCAGGTCAACGGGTAACTTTACAGCCTTATCTTTATTCGAACAGGAAAGGAATAATAGTATAAAGACAAAAAGAAAATTTCGATATGAAATAATTGAAGCCACTGTTTGCAGATTTATGGTATTGATCCCAAATGTATTCAAGAGTTAATGGAAGGAGTGCCACATATGTAACGAAGTGTGCAAGAAATGTAACAGGAAGAAAAAAACCTAATTATTGGTGGTTTGGAGGTATTCTGATGGTGTCTTAGCAAAGGTCTCCTTAAAGCATTTTATAAAATAGGAAGGTGTATTAAAGCCCACCGAATAAGCAACTTCATTGATCGATGAATCAGAAGTTTGTAGTATATGAATTGCCTGCTTTAATCGTTGAGAACGAATAAATGCCGTTGTGCTCAGTCCTGAATAGGCCAATAATTTTCTATGTAATTGCATACGGCTCATCCCTACATTTCTGCTAAAAGTAGCTGCATTGAATTCTGGATTGGAAAGCTGTTCATCAAGTAGACGCTGCACCTTATTTAAGAAAACTTCATCGGTAGGGGTAATTGCAATGTCTTTTGCCTTGAGTATAACTTCCTGGCTATAACGACTTCGCAGCGCTTTTCTGCTTTCTATAAGGTTTTCTACCCGTTTCTCCAGAATTTTCAGTTTAAATGGCTTTGTAATAAAATCGTCTGCCCCTGATTGCAAACCTTTCAATTCATTTTCTTCTCCTTGTCCCGCTGTTAATAATATAATAGGGATATGGCAGGTTCGTTCATCCGTCTTAAGGGTATTGCACAATTCAATGCCATCTAAAATGGGCATCCGCACATCAGTAATAATTAGATCAGGAATGATTTCAAGTGCCTTTTCTACTCCTGATTTTCCATTTTCAGCTTCGTACAATTGATATTTTTTATCCCATGCTGATTTTAGGAAATCACGTATCTCCTTATGATCTTCTACAATTAAAACCAGCGGTAGTTTTTCCTTAGTCTTCTTTGAAACTGCTTTGGAAGCTTTATTTAAACCAACCCTATCTGCCAGACCCGTCAATTTCTTGTTCACCTCCGGTGTGTTCAAAATTTCGATCGATTCAAAAAGCTCCCTTTCAAGAGGTAGTATAACTCTAAAATGAATCATATTATGGTCTTCTATTCTTACCGAAACCTCTCCTCTATATAAGTTTACCAGTTCTTTTACCAGTGACAGTCCAACCCCGATACCTTCAGCATACTCATCTTTTTGATAAAAACGTGTAAATAACCTATCTACTTCAATTTCGGATAAATTTTCAACCGTATTTTTAACACTAATTACCACCGTGGAATTTTCCCTATGGGCATTAAATTCACATAAACCTTCTTCCGGACAATATTTTAATGCATTTGTAAGCAGGTTTGTCAATATTTTTTCCATAGCATCCTCGTCATACATGCAGTCTTGAAGTTTATCAACCTTAGTTTGATAATCAATATATTTTTGTGCTGCGCGTAATTTAAATGAACTCGCAATGGCGCCAATAAATAACCCCAAATTTCCTTCTTTTACTTTTAGCGACAGTTTACCTTTTTCCAGTTTAGCCATATTTAATAACTGGTCTACAAGGGTCAACAGCCTATTTGTATTTCGCTTTATCATGGAAAAACTTTCAAAATCTCTATCTGACAAGCTACCTTCACTAAGTTTAGCATCAACGGGACCAGAAATAAGGGTTAATGGCGTTCTAAATTCGTGAGAAATATCAGTGTACAATTTGGATTTGAAATCATTTAGTTTTTGTAATCGTGATGCTTCCTCGTCTTTTAGTTCCAAATCGAGTTTCATCTTCCATCGCCATTTAAAATAGCTGTAAACTCCATAAATTACCCAAAGAAATAATATGAAATAGATCAATTTTGCCACCGGATTCCAATACCACGGAAAGGCTATTTTAAAAGCAAAACGGGCGGGTGTTTCATTCCAAATACCATCATAATTACTGGACTTCACTAATAATTCATAGTCGCCTGCCGGCAGATAAGAGTAGCGTGCAAAATTATTATTCCCGACATATACCCAGTCCTCATCATAATTCAGCAGTTTATACTGATAATGATTCTTTTCGGGAAGTGCATATTGCATACTGGAGAAGGTAAAAGAGAGTGTGTTCTGTGTATGACCAAGGGTTAATCCCTTTTTCATAGGATATGGTTCATTTAATACCTCCAAACTTGTAATACTGGTTTTTGGTAAGATGTTATTTACCTTTATCTCATCGGGCTTAAACCAATAAAAACCTTCAAGGCCCCCAAAATATAAATTGCCCTCTAAATCTTTGTAATAAGCACCAGTATTAAATTCAGTGGCTAATCCGTCATAATTTGTATAATTCACTATTTCCGGACTTGCCTCTAAATTCGAACCCATTGTAAACCTGGTAATTCCCTTGTTAGAGCTTAACCACAGATTTCCGTTGTTATCGGGCATTATGGCATAGATTACATTATTGGCAAGACCATCCTCAACCGTAAAATGAAAGAATTTTTCACTATTTAAATCCAAGGCATTCAGGCCTCCTCCATTAGTGCCAATCCAAAGGATATTACCAGGAGAATAATAAAGGGACTTAATATTATTGTTTGACAATGAATTGGTGTCATTTTTCTCTTTAAAGGAAATAAAAGATTCCTGTTCGGTATCAAATAATACAATTCCATCGGTTTCTGTACCAAGCCATAATTGACCTTTTTCCCCTTCGGTAATCACGCGAATATTATTTTCGGGCAGATTGTTTCTGTGAAGCAATTGATCTTTAAGATACTTAATTTCTCCTTTCCTCTTGTCAAATTGAATTAACCCTTTTTCCCTTGTTCCAAGCCAAACCCTATTTTGAGAGTCCTCAAATATGGTCCAAATTGTTTCCGCAGATAAGGGAACTGCAGTATCCTCAGAATAGTAGATAAATTTCTCTTTACTATCATAAATATTAAGTCCTTCACCCTGAGTTCCAATCCACAGGCTATTTTCTTCATCAACCAAAAGACTCATAATCCTGTCAGATGCAATGTTATTTATCAAATTTGCATTTGTAATGAAAGTTTGCCAGCTATTGCTTAGCGGATCAAACTGAGTAAGACCTTTCCCGGAGGTACCAATCCATACTCTTTTCTTCTGGTCTACTGTTATTGCTCGAACAACGTCAATGTTAATATTTTCAGGAGTTTGGTAATTAATAAAGGAATTAAATTTTTCCAGATATTCATCGTAAAAACTTAAGCCCGCACCATCTGTTCCCAACCATATGGTTCCGGTATAATCTTCGTAAATGCATAGGATATCATTATAATGCAGGGCTCTCGGATTTTGCTTTTCGGCTATAAAATGATTTATTTTTTGTGTTGGTAAATTTATCATATACAGCCCCCTGCCATAAGTGGCAATCCAAAGCCTGTCTTTACTATCTAAATATAGATCTAATATATTAAGGTCATTGGGTAATGGATCTGAAAAAGATAATTTAGAAATCCTATTAAAATGATTCCCATTTTTCTCTTTTAAATATAATCCATCTCCATATGTAGCTATCCACTGTCTACCTTTCTTATCAAAAACTATATCACTAAAATTTGCCTCAATAAGACCATTTGCCAGACTCTCAGGATTTAAATTATTATGTTTACCGGTGTATGAATTGAAACGAATAATTGAATGTTCGCTTGCCAGAAGTAAATCCCCGGAAGAATCTTCCACAATATTGAAAATTGTACCATTCAGGTTTGAAGGTAAAATTTCTTGCTTTACATATTTCGAATCTTTTTTAAGAGAGTAAAGACCATTAGAATAGGTCCCAAACCATAAATTAAAATTCTTGTCTTGATAAACCACACTGGCATCGTGGATTCCAGGGACTGGTTCAAAAGTTTGAGTATCCGGAAGTAACTTTCGGGGAATTTTATCCATTGGAATGATCCATAATTCCCCTTTTTTATCGGTGTATACTTTACCCAGATTACTATAATCCGGCTTGGTAATATCAACAAAACTATAGGGAAAATAAATAAATTTTTTGCCGTCGTATCTATTAAGGCCATCCTGCGTAGCAATCCAAAGATAACCAGTACTATCCTGACTAATTGATACGGCGCTATTTTGGGATAACCCTGCTTTGATAGAAAGTTGTCTAAAGGTGATTTGCGACTGGGAGCAGGCATCAGAAATACAAATCACAACCAATAATGTGGAAGAAAGAAACCTTGCGAAAAACAAAAAAATATCTTTCTGTGCCATTATTTAATATTAAATCGTGCAAAGAAATTCAATAAAAATAATCTAAAAGAAGATAATTCAGAAAATACCGCCAAACCGTACGGCTCAATAGATGTCTAAAAATTCAATTACCTCTTGGGTCTGCTGATCTAGGTAGTTCCCCCGAAACCTAAAAATCGAGCAAATTGCATGACCAACATGATTGGTATGGTTATCCAATTAGCAATTACATCTATGGGTCTGCATTAAAGCAGCAGTATTTCTATAAAGATATACCCCCTTAGAGTCGTACATAATGGTTTGACAGTTTCATCTGTCTTTTAAAATCAAAAAATATTCTTCTTCAATGAACTTTATTTCGTAATGCAAATTTATTTCTATAAAATCAATTAATTGCCACTAAAAACTATTTTTTTGAGCAATAAAATTGCCCGTTACTTCAAAGTCAGCTTCATTGAGATTTTCAAAAACAACATGTATATTCCCTTTTAATATTTTATCATCAATATTATCAATAGTAATGGCACCATTTTTTGCGAAAAATGGTAATTCCCCAAATTGATTTATATTGGCAAACCCAAAAACCCCATCAAAATAATTAAGAAATCCTTCAATATTTCCAGAGATTTCATGCCGCCCATTTCCTATTTTTGTTGAGTGGTATTGTTTAGAAATAAAAAATCCCAGTGAATGTCCCGGAAGCTTCTGACCATCATTTAGACTTAATTTTAAAATGGTATACTCTTGCCCTTTCGAAGAACGCATTATTGCAGTTTCAAAATTGATTATCCCTTGAAGTTGAAACTCATTTTCTCCAGCAACATTTAGCACATAACTCCCGGCTGACAAGACCGTCTTATCAGACTTTACTTCAGTTGAAGTATTTGAAATGAAAACCAGGGGTAAAATAACCCATAGACCAAGCTTGAGGGATTTGATTACAATATGTGGCATGGTAGTTTATTTTATGTTTTTACTCCGTACATAGTTCTGCTATTTCGCCCTGTTCTTCAGCCAAAAGATGATCAATGTTATTTCCTGCAAGTACTACTTCATCTACAAGTACTGAACGTTCCTTATTATCCGTTAATACTGCAAGCAGTATAACTAAGATTAAAAGGGTAAAAAATATAACGCATTTTTTCATCGGTTCTCAGTACTTTATCAAGCATGCAATAGTATTTTTTTATGCAAAATTTTCTAAAACCAAAGTATGAAGTAACCATTAACCTACACAGTCCATTTGTACAATTGGTATGGAATTATGTATAAATTGCGTTACCAATTCAGTTTTTAAACGAAATTTATGGGCCTTTTTAATATCAATTTGTTATAAATCTAACAATCAATTTTTTTCTTCAAAAAATTAAGTTCACAATCGGTAAAAATTTTCTTTGGAACGCAAACCTTAAGCGTTATAGTGCTGGTCATACATCTATTTAATCTATCTATACATATTTCACTAAGTCTTAAAACAATACGTCTAATTTTGTAACTTACAGGAATATAATATGGTAATGTTAGAAGCTGTTATTGTAGATGATGAAAAAAAAGCACTTCAAAGTCTTTCATGGGAATTGACTAATTTCAGCGATGAAATAAATGTGGTTGCCTCTTTTACCGATCCTTTAGAAGCTTTAAGTTTTCTTAGCCAAAATACCCCTGACTGCTTGTTTTTGGATATTGAAATGCCCACCATGGATGGATTTCAATTCATTCAAAAATTAAGCAATAAGGATTTTCCTGTTGTAATTACAACAGCCTACAATCAATACGCGATAAAAGCTCTTAAAAATGAGGCTATTGATTATCTTTTAAAACCTATTGATACGGACGACTTAAAAGATACTATTGTAAAAATTAAAAAGTTTAATGAGAAAAATTATACTGCAGATAGACTGGAAAAAATTCTACTGAATTTTAATGCTAATGAAAAGCATAAAAAAATTACTTTCAATACCGACGGAAAATTAGTATTTCTGGAAAGCGATCAAATCCTCTATGCCGAATCTGACGGCAATTACAGTACGATTTACCTTGAAGATGGACACAAGATTGTACTTACCAAAAAATTAAAAGAAGTTAATGAGTTGCTGCCAAGTGATTCCTTTTTCAGGATACACAACTCTTACATAATTAACCTTACTAAAATTAAGGAGTTTCTAAAAACTGACGGATATGTTATACTTCAATCCAATCATAAAATACCCGTATCCCGTCAAAAAAAGTCCGATTTTTTAGATTTGTTATAATCATTTCGAGAATTAATTATGACAAAAAGTAGCAAAATCCCCTGTACTTCTTCTTTTATTACCATTTATTCCCTGATATTATTTATTCTTATCACGGTTTTTTTATATCAAGTTAAGGCACAAAACAGTTCCAAAAGTTTTAAAGAGACTACTGAAAGTCTTATCTCGAAAGCCCCGCAATCTTTTAATGATTTGGATATTGTTCTTAAGACGATAAAGCGGGATACCAGTTTGATGCGTTATTTTGCAAATGCTGCAGTTAAGGAAAACTACTATGTGGGTGCATCCTATGCTTTAAATAATCTAGGTATTTCATATCGGGATTACTCGCTATATGACAAAGCCATTAGAATACACCAAATGGCATTAGAGGCCGCCCAGGTAAATGGAAATATTGAATTTCAAATTTATAGTTTAACTATGTTAAGTTCTGTCTATCGGCGAACGGAGGCCATACCATTAGCCTTAGACTGTGCCCAAAAGGCAATAGACCTGGCGGAATTTATAGAACAACCTAATAAGGATATAAAAAGGAACTTAAATTTATCTTTAAACAGTATTGGCCATATTTATAGAACTTTAGGTCAATATGATCTTGCTATCACCAATTTCAATAAATCAATAGCGCTTGAGGCCGAATTGGGTAATACCCAGGGGCTAGCCATGAATTATAAGGATATTGGAGAATGCCTTGAGGCTGAGAGTAAGCTGGAAGAAGCGCTTCAAAATTATGAAAAGTCCTTGGCCCTTAATGAAAAGGTTGGTTCAAAAAGAGTCCATTTGCTATCAAATTTAGGAATTGCTCATGTATACGTACATCAGGGCAGAACCAAGGAAGCT
The DNA here is from genome assembly GCA_964536335.1 of uncultured Eudoraea sp. Taxonomy (GTDB): domain Bacteria; phylum Bacteroidota; class Bacteroidia; order Flavobacteriales; family Flavobacteriaceae; genus Eudoraea. The sequence continues at coordinate 8,152 of CAZHWD010000177.1, forward strand.
CTTCAAATTTTTGAATCCATACTTGAGCTATCTGAAGAAATGGGTGACATGAGAATAATCTCTGAGATTTATATAAATATAGGCTGGGCACAGATTCAAAATAATAAATTTGATGAGGCTCAATACAATCTGAATAAAGGACTGGAAATAGCTAAAAAATATAATCTGCTTAGTGAGATGGAAGAGGCATACTCCTTCTTAGCCGATTTATGGGAAGTTAAAGATGATTTCAAAAAATCTAAAGAATTCTTTATAGAAGCAGTAGATGTGGAGGAAAGAATTTCCAATGATCGCAATAGGCGCTATGTAGCCGATTTAATAGCTCTTTCCGAGTCAGAAAAAAAGAATAGTCAGATAGAAGTACTTGCAAAAGAGAATGAAATCGTAAACTTAAAGTTGCGAAGAAATCAAAATACGTTATTGATAAGTGCTCTATTAGTAGCGCTGTTTACTATTATCCTATATATTTTATACAGGCAGACCCAGCTCAAAAATGAAAAGAAATTGCTCACGCTTGAACAAAGTATGCTCCGTAGCCAGATGAATCCCCATTTTTTGTTTAATTCACTCAATTCTATAAAGCTCTACATAATCAACAATGAAAAAAAGAATGCCGTTTTTTATCTCAATAAGTTTTCAAAGTTAGTGCGGAAAATACTTGAGGCTTCTTCCGTTAGGGAAATTCCATTAGCTGAAGAACTGGAAACTGTTGAGTTATACATGAATATTGAAAATATCCGCTTTTCTAATGAAATTCAGTTTGAAATATTTGTGGATGAAGGTATAGATACTCATATCATTAAAGTTCCTTCTCTTATTTTACAACCTTTTTTGGAAAACGCCCTATGGCATGGTCTTTCTTCAAAAGATGGAGACAAAAAAATTTTATTACACATAAGCAAAGGTAAAAAGGGATATATAAATATTTCAATAACGGATAATGGTGTAGGAAGGGCAGTTTCCGAAAAACTAAAAGAAAGGAAGGTTCTAAAACGAAAATCTATTGGTATAAAAATAACTAAGGAACGCTTAGCCAATTTTTCCAGGGATTATCAAAATACATTTCAAATGGAAATTGTAGATCTTTTGGATGATGAGGGTAACGCATCTGGCACAAAGGTAATACTGTATATTCCTACTATTTAGATCTGGTCTTTGCAATTTTTTCTAATTCTTCGTACCAACCATTGCCAAATTTTCTAATCAGCGCCTCCTTTACAAACTTATAAATGGGAATTTTTAATTCCTCCCCCAATGAACATGCAGGATCGCAAATTTCCCATTTATGATAATTCACCGCCGTAAGTTCCTCATATTCTGTAATTCTTACAGGATACAAATGGCAGGATACGGGTTTTCTCCACTTTGTAGCTCCATTGTTGTAAGCTTCTTCCAGACCACATTTGGCAATTCCTTTTTCCGAATATACTACATATGCACATTCTTCTTTATTAATCAAAGGTGTTTCCCATTCGCCATCTGCACCCTTAATAAAGGCACCTTGATCTTCTATAGCTGAAATGCCCTCTGCCCTGAGAAAAGGCTTAACATCTGCGTAAATATCAACAAGAATTTCTGACTCCTTATCCTCCAATGGGGCGCCCGCCTCACCGTCTATACAACAGGCTCCCTTGCATGCAGATAAATTACATATAAATTCCTTTTCCAAAATATCGTCAGAGATAATAGCTTTACCAATTTCAAACATCATGCAAAATTAAGGTCGTAAAGATACTTTTTTGAATTTTACAATACATAAAATATTTGTCCTTCTGTGATCCAAAAACCATTGGTATACGTAAATTTGCCAGCTTAATTAATTTGATAGTCCAATGAATTTTAACTTAAGAGAGATAGCCTCGGCAAGTATGATCCTTTTTGCTGTAATAGATATAGTAGGCAGCGTCCCTATTATTATCAGCCTGCGAAACAAAGTTGGGCATATACAATCCGGGAAAGCTACTATTGTGGCAGCTTGTATTATGGTAGCGTTCCTTTTTATTGGTGAGGAAATTCTAAAGTTAATAGGTATCGATGTAAATTCATTTGCCGTGGCTGGAGCTTTTGTATTATTCTTTCTAGCTATTGAAATGATTTTGGGGATTTCCCTTTATAAAGATGATGAGCCAGAAAGTGCTTCTATAGTTCCCATTGCGTTTCCTCTTATTGCCGGGGCAGGTACTATGACTGCTCTTCTATCTTTAAGGGCAGAATTTCATGTAGAGAACATTATTGTTGCTATTATAATTAATATTATTTTTGTTTATATAGTTCTAAAATCGTCAAAGACAATTGAAAGGATCCTCGGAAAGAACGGGATTAATATAATCCGGAAAGTCTTTGGAGTAATTTTATTAGCCATAGCAGTTAAGTTATTTACTTCGAATATTAACCAACTTTTTTAGAATAGAAACTAGTGGAATCACACTGTAAATAATATTAGAAACGACTGAAATGAATAAAACATTTACCATTGTATTAATCATCCTGGCAGTTGTACTAATTACTTACAATGTAACTCTTGTTGATTTTGATGATCCCTTAAAAGGAAATAGTGTAGTAGCACTCATTGGGATTGTTGCTTCTCTATGTGCTATTTTATTGCTATTAATATATCTTACTTCCAAGAAGATTCAGAAAAAAATAGAGGATAATTAGTTACTGAATTCAATTTGCTTTTTTTCTTTTTGCTGAATTGTTGGTAGATCCAATTCCAGAACTTTTTGTAGCATGCTGTCGGAAGTGGCCTTTATCTTTGCATTGAGGTTAGACGTAAATAACTGTTCCGCCAAAGCACCTTTTAAGTAGAGTTTAATCTTATCCTCCAAATCATAGAAATTAATTTTGATGTTTCGATCTATTGAGTAGTCTACGAACTTTTCAAAAACTATGTCATCCACACTAAAATCTCCTACAAATCCTGCTTCGGAGTAATTGGAATATCTATATCTGTCTTCCTCTAAATGCTCAAATATAAACCTGGACATAAATCCAAGACTCTCCAGGCTTTCAACGGCTTCTTCTTCATTAGTGCCAATTGGAACGAAAACATCAGGAATTATGCCTCCTCCTCCATAAACAACTTTGCCCTTAGGTGTAGTGAATTTTAAGGAATCTGCTACTTTGATACTATCAACAGAAATCATCTCGCCGTTATGATAACGATCTGTAAACTTTTGATAATAGTCTTTATTTCCATTTTTATAAGTCTTTTGAATAGAACGACCTGTAGGCGTGTAATATCTAGATACCGTCAAACGTACAGCTGAGCCGTCGCCAAGTTCCATTTCACGCTGAACCAGTCCTTTACCAAAAGATCTGCGGCCAATTATTGTTCCTATATCGTTGTCCTGCAAGGCTCCTGCAATTATTTCACTGGCTGAAGCAGAGCGTTCATTAATTAAAACATAGACCGGTTTATCTTCAAAGCTACCCTTTCTGGTTGCAAAAGTTTTTTCTATTTTCCCCTTTTTATTTTTTGTGTAAAGGATAAGTTTCCCGTCCTGCAAAAATTCATCAGCTAACTGCTCTGCAATTCCCAGATAACCTCCGGGATTATCCCTAAGATCAAGAGTTAGCTTTTTTGCTCCCTGACGCTGCAATATTCGCAGTGCCATGTTAAATTCCTTATACGTGGTTTCAGCAAATCTGTTTACTTTAATATATCCCATTTCAGGTGTAAGCATATAATAAGCATGAACGCTTTTAATTGGTATACGGTCTCGCTTAAGATTTACACTAAACAGTTTATTCTCAGATTTACGATAAACCTGAAGTTTAACTGACGAACCATTTAGTCCTTTCAATCTATCTACAATAACATCACTTGCTAATCTCTTCCCATACAGCGTATCACTGCCTGCCATCAGTATTCGATCACCGGCCTTTATACCCTTAAGATAACTAGGCCCTTTTTCTATTGTGCGTATTACCGTGATGGTATCCTTATACATATAAAAATTTATTCCTATGCCAACAAAATCCCCCTTCATATTTTCAGCAACCCTAGTCATTTCACTTTTAGGAATATACACGGAATGAGGATCCAATTTGTCCAGAATATTGTTTACAGTAATATCTACTATACTATCTGTATTAATGTCATCAACATACTCATAATCTATATAATCAATAAGTCTGTTTAGCTTATCTTTTTTAGAATTAGTAGTAAATAATTTCTCTGGTGTATCGTTAAAATGAAGTTTCCCGCCCACAAAGATTCCAAGCGATAACGCCAGGGCTATGAGTGTTGGCCATATATAAAAATGTTTCTTCATTTAATCCAATTATAATTTAAACCGCGCTTTTAATAGCAGGGAGGTGTTGCAATTCTACGCCAGCCCTTTTTAGAAATTCTAATCCAGAATTATCCTTATACTCAATTTGATATACCACACGTTTTATGCCAGATTGGTGTATAAGCTTACTGCATTCTCGACAGGGTGATAATGTTATATACAAAGTAGCACCTTCACAAGACTGAGTTGAAGCAGCTACTTTGGACAGAGCATTGGCTTCAGCATGTAAAACATACCATTTGGTATATCCTTCTTCATCCTCACAAAAGTTTTCAAATCCGGTAGGCGTACCATTATAACCATCTGAGATAATCATTCTCTTCTTAACCACAATTGCTCCCACCTGTTTGCGCTTACAATAGGATAATTTACCCCATTCATGAGCCATTCTCAAATAAGCTTTATCGTATTTTTCCTGTTTACTTTGTTTCACCAAAAAAAATCTTTGTATGCACTATTTAATTCAGGTAAAGCACTAAGATACCTGCTTTGGAAAAGTCCCACAACCTTATACGGTTAATTTTTAATTAAAACCGTTGTCTGGCATATAAAACCTGGAAAAACCTATCTGTCATCCAAACCGAAGTCAATCTGATAGGACAAATTTTTACCAGGGCCAACTATTTCTCAACATAGGTATTGTAAGTAATGCAATAGCCGAGGATATTAATATTGTGAATACTGACCGCTTCATGCGGAACTTATTTTGCATAATATAGGCCACCAATAGTATTGAAAATATTACAATGATCTGGGATATTTCTATACCGCTGGCAAAACCCATTAAAGGTCCTATTTTTTCATCTGAATCGCTCATCAGCATATTGAAATAATTAGAAAATCCAAACCCATGTATTATGCCAAAAAAAGACGTGGCAAACTCAAGTAAGTATCCTTTGTTTTTAGTTTGGGCTACAAAAGCTTGTCGTATATTATAAAATGCAGTTAGTAATATGGTTAACGGAATTAAAAATTCAACTAATTCGACGTTGACCTTAACAAACGAATAGGCAGATAAAAGTAAGGAAAGACAATGAGCTACTGTGAATAATGTGGCTAATACAATTACTTTCTTCCAATGCTTAAATGTAAAAGGAGCAGTAAGGGCAGTTAAAAATAACACATGATCATAAGCTCCCCAATCTAGGACATGGTTAATTCCAAGTTTGCAATAGAACCAAAAATCATACATGAATATTCTTTTAAAAATAAAAGGTTTTACAAACAAAAAATTAAGTTAGTGGGCATAAATATAATTTTAGGGTTCTAATGTCTCACTAGATTCCTCTTTCCTTTTGTATCTGTTCATAGGCTCTCTGAACTTCCTTGAATTTTTCCTCTGCACCTTTCTTAATGGCCTCATTTTCCGTGATCACCTTATCAGGGTGATATTTTTTGGCCATTTTCCGATATGCCTTTTTAACTTCATCGTCTGAAACCGCCTTTTCTATTTCTAATATCTTGTAAGCATTGTCTGCAGATTTTATAAACATTGCTTTAATACTTTCAAAATCATGCCTTCCCACCCTAAGGTAACCGGCTATCTCCTTTATTTTTTCAGTTTCGAGATTACTCACCGCTCCATCGGCCTGTGCAATCCCAAAAAGAAAATGCAATAATTGTAACCGCACTTCATAGCGCGTACGCTGATTCAGGTAAGTGCAGATGCGCTGAGCAGATATCTCCCTGTTTTTAATAACATCATTAAATGTTCTAAAAATAGCATTAGCTTTTTCCTTTCCGTATGTGCTGAGAAAGTATTGTCTGACATAGTCTAATTCACGCTGACTTACTTGTCCATCTGCTTTAATGACAATAGAACAAAGTGAAAGAAGATTTAGTTCAAAATCTGCTGGTGACACCTTTTGTCTTGTGAAATCACTAAAGACTGTTCTTCCGCCTGAACTACTATTTAAATTGTCTATAAAACTCCCAACTAAAAAGCCTAAAATAGCTCCAGGTAAACGGAAAAGAAAATAACCTAAAATTGCGGCGAACCACCTAATCATAATAGTAATAAAATTTGCGCAAATATAGGATAATATGAATGAATACGTTACTTAAAGAATGGTGAAGCTTTTCATTAAGGTTATTACAATTTCACTATCTTTGCTAAAAATTTAATTAAAAAAATGCCTATGTATCCTGAAGAATTAGTAAAACCAATGAGAGCAGACCTGGCTTTAGCCGGGTTTGAAGAATTATATACAGCAGAGGCAGTTGAAAATGCCATTAAACAGGAAGGTACTACCCTGGTGGTGGTGAATTCTGTATGTGGCTGTGCTGCTGCGAATGCCAGACCAGCTGCGAAATTAAGTCTGGAAAATGGTAAAAAACCAGACCATCTTATCACTGTTTTTGCGGGTGTAGATACGGAAGCAGTAGATGCCGCAAGAAATCTTATGATTCCATTTCCTCCCTCATCACCAAGTATGGCCTTGTTTAAAAATGGGGAATTGGTACATATGATAGAAAGACATCATATCGAAGGAAGACCTGCTGAATTAATTTCAGAGAACTTAATGCAGGCATTCGAGGAATTCTGCTAACATTAGATGAACCGGTATTATAAATTCCATTGAGTTTATAGTGGCTTTCATTCGGGTTTAAAAGCTTCATTTTGACCAAAAGTTTATTAGTTAATATAAAAAATCGTAAAAAACCGCTTCTATAAAAGCGGTTTTTTATTTTTGTGTCATGCAAAAAATATTGGCATATCCACTTACTGTATTATATTTTATCTTTTTCGGTATAGCCTTGGTAGTCTTTCATCCCATTCAATGGATTTGCTTTAATCTTTTTGGGTATAATGCACATAAAAAAAGTGTAAGTCTCCTCAACTTATCACTAATAAGGTGCACACATGTTCTGGGTACCAGGTATACCTTTACTAATCCCTATAAAATTCCTAAAAACAGACCTCTTATTATAGTTGCCAATCATCAAAGTATGAATGATATTCCTCCGATAGTATGGTTTATGCGTGCACATCATCCCAAATTTGTTAGCAAAATTGAACTTGGGAAGGGTATCCCCAGTGTTTCATACAATCTTAGACATGGCGGATCTGTGCTTATTGACAGAAAGGATGCCAAACAGGCCTTAATGGAAATATCGAAACTTGGCCGATACATTGAAAAATACAACAGAAGCGCAGTCATTTTTCCTGAAGGAACCAGAAGCCGGAACGGACATCCAAAAAAGTTTCAAACAACGGGCTTAAAAATTCTTATGAAACAAGCGCCCAATGCTTTAATAGTCCCTATTAGTATAAATAATTCATGGAAAATGCTTCAGTACGGAAAATTTCCATACGGAATTGGATCACATTTAACTTTTAAAATTCATCAGCCGCTCGACAATAGTGGAAATCCAGATGAATTGATTGAAAAAGTAGAACAAGAGATAACTAGCGGCGTAACTTCGTTTTAATGACCCGAAAAGCAATTTTAAAAAAGACAAAAAAATTTGTCAAACAAAGGTTTAAAGGTGCTGAAGGAGGTCATGATTGGTTACATACAAAAAGGGTTTTAGCGAATTCTATTCATATAGCTAAAAAAGAAAATGCCAATTTATTTGTAGTTCAACTGGCTGCACTATTGCATGATGTTGCAGATGCCAAATTCCATCATGGGGACGAAACTCTGGGTCCTAAAGTAGCTTCTAAATTCTTGAAAGAACACAATGTGGATCAATTAATCAGGGAACACATTGTTAAAATAATTGAATCTGTATCATTTAAGAATAGTCTATTTAATACAGACAATACCTTTAATTCTATTGAATTGCAGATAGTACAGGATGCAGACAGGTTAGATGCAATGGGTGCCATAGGCATTGCCCGGGCGTTTAACTATGGTGGTTTTAAAAACAGGGAAATCTATAATCCTAAAATTACTCCAAATATGTCGATGAGCAAGGAAGAATATAAGAAGTCTAGTGCCCCTACAATTAATCACTTTTATGAGAAATTACTGCTCTTAAAAGATAAGATGAATACATCTACGGGCAAAAAGCTCGCAGAAAAGCGTCATGACTTTATGCTAAATTACCTGGACCAATTCTATCAGGAATGGGAAGGTATTAAATAACATACTTTTGATTTCAGTACATCATTTTATCAGAATTTACTATGCATCTTCAATTTACGAGGATACAGCTTATTTTTTTATATATTAAATCCTTGTTTTGAAATCTACTGCAATATGAAAAGAAGAATATTTGTCAAAAAGTAACTGCATCTTCTACTGCTTTCTCAATTGTCCCAAGCTTTGTTTTAGGGAAAGGACGTGTCCCTCCAAATGATACATTATATGTCTCGGCCTTTGGTGTGGGTGACCGTGGTGCAGGAGTCCCAGACTTCGTCTGATTTTAAGCATTCCGGACCTTTAACGAAGGCCGTTCTAATAGGTAATCTAGCCATAAAATCGTTTCAGTATAAAGAAGTAAATGAAAATGGTCGAGGATTTAATTATCCAGGCAGAAGGAAAATGCTTTGGGACGGAGAGAATATGAGGGTCACTAATTACGAGATAGCTAACGAACGGGTGAAGGGGACTTATCGCAAGGGCTGGGAACTTGGTTAAACTAAGATTTATCCTGTTTTATACCACAACAGTCAAAGAGAATTACTAAGAAGGAGTTCTAGTTGAATAGCTTCCATTGACCCTGTTTAAATTGTTGGTGTAATTCTCTGTTTAACTTAGGAAATGATCTCCCCTTATAATATCTTAATTTAGCTAATTTGGCCATTTCCTGTATTTGATATGCAATATGGCCTTCACCCTTGCTTCGTAAACCAAATCTACTGTCATTTAATGTTCCCCCATGACATGATGCTATAAGGCTCAATACCTTTTCTGCCCTGTCTGGCATTGCTTTCCTGATCCAATCTGTAAAAATAAGACCAATAGCACCATTCAATCTAACGATCATATGGGCAAAAGATGAGGCGCCATGCTCTGCAGCCGCTTTTGCTAAATTTATAATTTCATGACTGTTTATACCCGGAATAATTGGTGCTAGCATGGCATTAACCGGAATTTTGTTCTCAGTTAAAATGGCAATTGTTTCAAGACGTTTTTTAATAGTAGTTGTCCTGGGTTCTAAAATTCTTCGAGTATTTTCCGAAAGTGAAGTAATTGAAATGTTTACTCCAACCAACCTGTGATAATTCAATTCCTTTAACAAGTCCAGATCCCTAAGGATCAAAGAATTCTTGGTGATTATTCCTACGGGATGGCGGTACCTCAAAAATACCTTAAGGCAAGCCCTCGTTATTTTAAATTCCTGTTCAGCCGGCTGGTAGCAATCTGTATTTCCCGAAAGTACAATGGTGGCGGCTTTCCAATTGTTGCTTTTTAATTTAGATTCAAGAAGCGTAGGAGCATCTTTCTTTACCAAAATCTTTTGTTCAAAGTCTAAACCCGCACTTAAGCCCCAATATTCATGCGTATTTCTGGCATAGCAATATATACATCCATGTTCACAGCCCTGATAAGGATTCATCGAATACTCCATCTCAACGTCCGGACTAGTAACTTTATTTACGATTGTTTTAGGGAAAACAGCTAAGTATTGTGTTTTCCTTTGTGCGGCCTCTTCACCTTCCTTTCTGCAAAATTCAAGAAAATCTTGCTGTATTTCGTGAATGTGTTTAAGAAATTTGTTTGGAGTATTTTGCTGTGCTCCTCTTCCCCGAATAAAATTACTTTTCTTCAATATGTGGATTTATTCCAAATTTATGGATTTATTCCTATTTAAGCAATTTTATTAATTTAATTGATAGAGACATTCACTAATTGCTTTTTAGTTCCTCTTTTAGCATAAAACAAAACAGCGTTATCGTTAAAATCTATTAGAGGTTTTGAAACCATAAGTGGTAATCGAGCTTCTTTATCATCAATAATTTTTTCATAACTCATTTTACCGTGTTTGTCCAATTGGATTACAAAGACATTTCTATTCCTGCTTAAGCCTTGTTTAAAAATTATACGTTCATTATTGAGCAATTGCGGATTTTCAGCCGAGCTACTTATAAAAAAGTAGGTGTTATCATTTTTAGTATAGGAACAATAAGATGCATAGGCGCCGTCACCCTGCGTTACTTCCGCCTTATTAATATTTCGGGCCCAAAGCATTTCACCTTCTAAATTGATCTTTGCACTCACTATATCATTATGATGAAAACGTTCCACCCTTAGTCTGCCACCGCTTGAATTTGCCTGCACGCTAGACGTGACAAAATACTCCTCAGCATTGAAGAGTATTTCGTCTTCCTGAGTAAAGCTCACATTTTTAAATACAAGATTCTTTACATGTTCCGCATCCTCCTTTCCAAACTTGTCTGACATAAATTGATTTGAAAAAGGATTGTATTTCCTTATTTGAACTTCAAGTGTTATTGGGTCTAATTTAAAATATCCCAACCCATTATACCTGTTGTCCTTTCGATCAGCATAAAACCCAACACAAATAAGTTTCCCGTTGCGCAGAATAGGTTTTAGAGCTTCAGAGTATTTACCAGGTCCGTCAAAATTTTGTGTAATGGCAGTTTGTTTTGTCAGCATAATAAGTTCATACTGAAATTTACGTTCTAAAGCGGTAAATCTTTTCTTCTTAAAATAAGCCTTACCAATTATGTATGCACGTTCCATGTTAGGGGAGACCACAATATTTTCAAAAGCATAATTTTTTTCCTCTATTTCTTTAGAAAAATCCTGTTCGAATATTTTTTTAAGAGAAGCATTAAATAAATAAATATTGTGTTTATTTATCTTTCCCTTCTTAAAATGCGTGCTAATTATAAATGCGCTTTTATCATCGTTAAATAATGTAGTGGTGGTAAAACCAGATGAAAAATTTCTGTTGTAATAGTTGCGGTCATATGGTTGACGTACCTGATCTGAGCGAATTGAGAGTAACTTCTCTTTGGTAAAATTAAAATTTGATAATGGACTGCGGTGAACTATATAATCATATGACATAGTTTCCAAATTATAATCCAAAAACAGTAAGTATAATTGCCCGTTTTTTAAGTAACCTTCAATAAGATCAGGACCTTTTAATTTATAATTATATTCAGAGACTAATTCAAGATCCTTGTTATAATGCTCTATAAAGTAACCCTTAGGTTTCAGTATCATTCCCGTAAAGTAAGATCTTACAAGAACAGTTCCGCCGGTTCCATCCTCAGAAATGGAGACTAAATTGGAATACTTATATCTATCGTCATACTTTTCTCCAAAATCATAAGAAATAGGCATTTTTTGAGCGTAAGTAAAGCTCACGGTAAAAACCGCAAAAGATATGATAAAAAGAATTTTCATGATAGATAATGAATTTTAAGCTAATCAGGTTCCGGGAAATTCTGCTTTTCTTTTTTCTAAAAAGGCAGTAGTGCCTTCTTTAAAATCGGCTGTTCCAAAACAGCTTCCAAAGGCATTTATTTCGGTTTCAAACCCTTTCGCATTATTCTTAAAACCCGCATTTACCGCTTTTATTGCATAAGAAATTGCAACAGGTGAGTTATTCGTTAGTTTGCCTGCTATTTTAAGACATAGTGGTAAAAGTTCTTCTTGAGGAACTACATAATTTATCAGACCGTAGGATAAAGCTTTATCTGCATTAATCATTCCGGCAGACAATATAAGTTCCATTGCCCTCCCTTTACCAATTAATTGGGGTAAGCGCTGCGTTCCGCCATAGCCGGGAATCACCCCAAGAGAAACTTCAGGCAGGCCCATTTTGGCATTAATACTGGCAATTCTGAAATGACAGGCCATGGCTAATTCCAGTCCGCCGCCAAGTGCAAAACCGTTTATGGCTGCAATGACCGGAGTAGATAAATTCTCTATAAGGTTAAAAAGAGCCTGCTGCCCTTTTGCTGCAAGTTCTTTGCCTTCCTTTACGGAATAGTTTGCGAACTCTGCAATATCTGCGCCGGCTACAAACGCCTTATCGCCACTTCCGGTAAGTAAAATGGCTCGTATCATTTTATCCTTTTCCAGAGTCTTAAATGCCTTACTTAAGTTTTTGATCGTGGCTCTGTTTAACGCATTTAATTTTTTTGGCCTGTTAATAATAACTGTTGCTACGCTACTATTAATCTCTATCAGGATATTTTCAAATTCCATAGGTGGTTATTTTATCAATTCTTTGTTCCTTTTGGAAACAGTACAGTAAATACGGTTCCTTTTCCAGGCTGTGAAGTAAAATTTATACTCCCGTTATAGGTTTCAACAATATTCTTCACCATGCCAAGGCCTAATCCCATCCCGCTGGTTTTAGTTGTAAACTTGGGTTCAAACACTTTATCTTTAAAACCATCCTGAATTCCAATACCATTGTCTGCCACTGAAATTTTTACTCTATCTCCCTGCGAAACCACCGAAACCAATATTCTTGGTGATTCTACTTCTGGAACTGCTTGTATTGCATTTTTCACCAAATTGGTAATTACACGTACCAATTGGGTGCGGTCTAACTTGGCAATTATTTCTTCTTCATCTGCCATAAAATGTATGTATTTTTCATTAAAAATGTCTAATGCCAGTTTAACTATTTTTACCACATTTAAATTTTCATTCTGTTGAGCGGGCATTTCAGCAAAGCTTGAAAAAGCCGAAGCAATACTGCTCATTGTATCTATTTGTTGAATTAAGGTCTTGGAAAATTCCTTTACTTTAGTTTGTTCTTTAGGATCCTCAGGATTAAATTTTCTTTCAAAACTTTGAACACTTAATCGCATAGGAGTTAGTGGATTTTTAATTTCATGAGCTACCTGCTTGGCCATCTCGCGCCAAGCTTGTTCTCTTTCACTCCGTGCTAATTTGGCAGCACTTATTTCTAATTCATCAATCATGTCATTATACGAATCAATAAGTTTTCCTATTTCATGACCAGGGTTTTCAATAAGGATTTTTTCGTTTCTTTTTGTCAAGTCGGTTTGTGTAATCTTATCAGAAATTGTTTGTAGTGAACGGGTTATGTACTTTGAAATGAAATAAGCCAGGACAATAGCAATAAGAAACATAAAAAGATATACGACAGACAAGCGTATTAAGAACTCCTTGAGTTCCATATCATTAAGCGTATTATCTTCAAAGTATGGTAAATTTAATATACCAATTGGTTTATATTTATCATCGTTTATATAGGTGTATGAAGCCTGATATTTATCCCCTGCAGCAGTATCGTCCAGTATATAGCGCTTTTCCGCTGTGTTTGATAACATATTAATTATTTCCGCCTCTAAGTGAAGAGAGATTGAATCATTTCTGAATCTAGGCTTTGAACTTTTAATTAAATTCCCCTGAAGGTCATAAATATTGAAATTAACATTTTGGACATCAGCAATCCGGTAAATTTCATCTTTAAATATCAGTGCTAGATTTTCTGTAGTTACCGGATAAGTGGTTTCCTGTAAGGTATAAACAATACTCTGTTTTATCTGACCCTCCTTCCGTTCCAAACGGACCTGGTGATAATCCTTAGATTGCTCCCTATATTGGTATATAGTAACCCCGGCTATTAATACCGATGCTATAACCACCAGTAAAATCATAGCGACAAAAATTCGGGATCTAAGGGATAACTTTTTAAGCAAGGACTCCAGATTTGAGTTTAAAGATAGCAATAATCAAGCCAAAGAAGCCTATCAAATTCCTCAAATTAAAGTGGTTTAAGCGTCGGGATTCTTGTCTCTAATCCTCTTGTACAAACGTATGCCAAGCATCAGAAGAATTCCAAGTACAATAATTCCCAATACCCCAAATATCCAATTGAAAGTACCCTTTAATATGACCAAAAAAGTAACCGCAAACAGTATCACAGTGGCGCCTTCATTCCAAATACGCATAAAATTTGAAGTATACTTTACTTCATCGCGTTGTAATTGAAGATATATTAAATGTGTTTTCCAATGATAGGCAATTAGTAATACTACAAAAAATAACTTAATAAGCATCCATGGTTGATCTAACCAGGCTGGTATTAACAATAACAACCAAATGGCAAATATTGTACACAAAACAGCTGAAGGCCATGTAATTATATACCATAACCGTTTTGTCATTAGCTTAAGTTGATCAGAAAGTATTTCTTTATCAGGAGAAGGTTTATCGGTTGCTTCAATATGATAAATGAACAATCTGGGTATATAAAATAAACCGGCAAACCATGTTACAACAAATATTAGATGCAGTGCTTTTATATAATTATAGTATTCCCCCATTAATTCTTATATCTAATTGCCCCTATACCAGCCTCCCATAATTTTTTATTAAAATCCGGAAGTTCTTTTTCTAAAAATTCATTTCCGCGCATTTTTAATTGCTCCCATTCTTTGTCCAATTCATTTTTCCGAGACCTGGATGAAGTATTAACTCTTGGTATTGTACTGTTGGTTTCGTTTATTAGAAATAAGTACTCCGCAGTAAATTTATTTGGAAAATTTTCCACATCGTCATAGGCCTGAGATTTACGTTGTATCATATCCTCATCCCATGCGTTCAATTTGTTATAAAGAGTCATCCCAGCCTGCTTAAGAATATTATCTTCAAGGTCGTTAATGATACCTTTAAGCTGCAACTTAGCACTAAAAAGTGTATTTACCATCAGTTGCATTTGGGTAACATTTTGCTCCATTTCCGTCATAAATGAATCGTAAGTTACATATTGACCTTGCTGAGTTTCGAAACCAGGTGTTTCAAGAATTTTAGCTGTGGTACTTACTGTTTTATCTCCTTGTTGTAATTTTAAAGTATAGGTTCCAGGCTGTGCCTTATGCCCCTTAAAGTTAGCTTCAATATATACATCAGGGATACCAGGAATTATCGGATAGCACAGGTCCCATACAAATCTGTTTAGTCCTTTTTCTTTAGAAAGAACAGGGGCCGGAGGCGGTCCTCCACCGTTATGCTTTTTGTAATTTGGATCCTTTTTAGAGCTAAATTTTCGAATAAGGTTTCCCTTGTCATTTAGTATTTCCAGAGAAATTTCTGTAGAATCAGAGCTCTTGGGTAGTTCGTAATACAGTACAACCCCATTAGCAGGGTTGACTCCGGAAAAAGGATCCGTGCCTTTAAAACTATCCGAATTCTTATTTAAAGGGCTTTGCCAGGAACCATTGTATGCATCCTCAGGCTGCATTATTTTTAAATCCCCATTTTGTGTTTTGTATTGGCCAAGTGCGCCAAGGTCATCTAAAATCCAAAAAGACCTTCCTGAAGTGGCTACAATCAAATCGCCCTGATGTACCATCAGATCCGTAATAGGTGTAATAGGTAGATTTAGCTGAAACGGCTCCCATAAGGTTCCTCCATTCCAGGAAATATAGATACCCTTTTCTGTGCCGGCATAAAGAAGGTTCTTACGGGAAACATCTTCCCGAACAACCCTGGTAAACGCACCGTAAGGTATTCCGGAACTAATATTTGTCCAACTTTTACCATAATTTGTGGTTTTGTATAATGCAGGCGTGTAATCATTAAACTTATATCGTGTAGTTGCAATATAAGCAGTAGCCGGGTCATGTGGAGATACGTCAATAGCGTTAATTAAACATTCCTTTAAACCGTTAGGAGTAACGTTTTCCCAGGTATCACCACCATCCCTGGTCAAATGAACAAGGCCATCATCACTCCCTGTCCACAATACTCCCTTTTCATGGGGCGATTCAATAATATGAGCTATTGTTCCATAATTTTCAGCACCTACAGCCTCAACCGTATAAGGACCTCCTCCTTTACCTTGTTTGTCATCCATATTACGTGTCAGGTCAGAAGAAATTTCCTCCCAGTTAAGCCCTTTATCCCTTGTTCGTAAAACCATTTGAGCGCAATGATAAAAAGTGTCTGTTTCATGCTGAGATTTTATTATGGGGGCACTCCAGTTGTATAGGTATTTCATATCCCTGGCAGCCTTTCCTAAATATTGAATAGGAGCTGCCATGATTTTTGTTTCCGATTTGGTATCCATATCAAGTATTTCGATAGTCCCTAAATAATTGCCGCCCATAACGTACCTGGGATTATCAGGGTCAAATGCCAGAAAAGCACTTTCACCACCAGCGGCATAAGTCCAATCCCTTTCAGTTATTGCATCTCGGCCTAATGAAAGACTGGCAATTTTTACAGAGGAATTGTCTTGTTGCCCGCCATAGACGTTATAAGGAAAAAGCCTATCCGCATTTATACGATAGATTTGTGCCGTGGGCATAATATCCTGAGTGGACCATGATTTTCCATGATCAAAAGTGATAGCGGCTCCCCCATCGTTAGCTATAACCATGTTTTTTGAATTATTTGGATTAATCCAAAGATCGTGGTAATCTCCATGAGTGCCCGTAATTAATTCCCATGTTTTACCTCCGTCAATAGATCGTAAAGCCTGAGCGCTCATAACATAAACGGTATTTTCATTATTAGGATCCGGAAAGACCTCAATATAATACCATGCTCGTTGCACCAATCTGTTATCACCGCTTATCATGGTCCAGGAATTTCCCGCATTCTCAGACACAAACAATCCTCCTTTATCCTGATCTGAATCACTTTCAATTAAAGCATAGATTTTATTGGAATTGGCAGGGCTTACAGCTATAGCCATCTTACCTTTTTCCTCCGGTAAGCCTTTATGAATTTCTGACCAATTTTTACCTCCATCAACAGATTTATACAACCCGCTTCCCGGCCCCCCACTAATTACTATATTTGGTTTCCTTTGATGTTGCCACATAGCGGCATAAAGCACCTCAGGTGTGTTGGGATCCATTGAGAGTTCTGAACATCCGGTAAGTGCATTCACAAATAATACTTTCTCCCAGCTTTCACCACCATCTATAGATTTATATATTCCTCGCTCTTCATTTGGAGCATAAAGCGCACCCTGGGCGGCAACATAAACTACATCCGGATTTTTAGGATGAATAACTATACGGGAGATATGTTGAGTTTTAGTCAAACCCATCTTTTTCCATGTCTTCCCGGCATCTATAGATTTGTAGACTCCATCTCCATATGAAGTCATAACACCTCTTGGTGCGTGCTCACCCATACCACAGTAAATAACATTTGAGTCAGAGGCCGAGACAGCAACTGCGCCTACAGAACCCGTTTCAAAAAACCCATCAGAAATATTCTCCCATCGCTGACCGGCATCGGAAGTTTTCCAAAGGCCCCCTCCTGTTGTTCCCATGTAATAAGTTAATGGATCTCCAATAACTCCAACCGCAGTGACAGACCTGCCTCCCCGAAATGGTCCAATATTTCGATATTTAAGGGGTTTAAAATAAGTTTCTGCATTCTGAGCAAGACCCAGACTTACTGTGAGAACAAGAACAAGGACAACATAAATTTGTTTTATCATGATAGTATAGGATCTTTTTATAAATATCTATTCTTCTATAAATAAGTAATTGAGATTTAATTCATTAAAAGCTTTATTGAATTCATTGATCTCTTCATCAACCATTGTATCAAAAGCCCTGAGTTGTGTATTAATCTTTGTGGTTAATTCATTCTTTACTGCAATATCCTGCTCGGTTGGTGGAAAGTCATCTATAGAGACCAGGTTATTTATATGAGCGAGTTTATTGGTAAGTTGGATGGGAAAATTCAAAGGATCTTGTGCACTTCGGTTTTTCGTTTGATATAATGCCTTTTCAATCTCTTCAAAACCCTTTTTCATTTCCTTAGCTTTTTCGACTAAATCCTCGGTTGTGGAATTTCCCTTATACTGTTTCGTAAAAGCATCTAACTGGGATGTGATTTTGCGTATCTTTTTTATGGATTGATGTGCCTTATCTACCGTTAAATTTATATCGCTGACAAAATCGTATTGCTTTTGCATATCAGCCACAGAAACTTCTGCTCTAGGATCGGCCAAAATTGTAAAGGTTTTGGAAATGTCTGTGCCATTTCTGTTCAAATAAACTTTATAAGATCCGGGAACTGCCTTTGCCCCATCCAGGTTAGCCGACCATAAAATCATCCCCTCCAGTTTTTCTGCTCCTTTGCCTCGCGTGTCCCAAACGTGGGTATTGCCTTCATTTTTAACTTTTAGCTTTTTCTCTTTTTTATCACTAAAAGTGCTAAAATTAGCTAGAGTATCGCCCGACATGGACATATAAGTTAGTGCAATGCTATCTTTTTTATCCCAGTCTTTTAAGTAAAACTGAGTCACTACGCCACCCGGATGGTTTTGCCCTTCTGTTTTTGAAGGTTTACTTGCAGCCCGGCCTTTGGTCCTATATGCATCTTTAGGTTTATAAAGTATTGTAGTGGCATTTTTATTCGCTGTATCAAGTTGATATAGCACCGTAAGGTCGTCTATAATCCATAAACTGCGACCCTGTGTTGCTACAATAAGATTGTCGTCCTTGATAGTAAGGTCCGTAACAGGAACTATGGGCAAATTAAGTTGAAAAGCCTGCCAGTTTTGCCCATCATTAAAGCTAATATACATCCCGGTTTCTGTTCCCGCATACAGCAGACCCTTTCTTTTTGGGTCTTCCCGAAGAACTCGTGTGAAGTGCTCTTTATTTATACCGTTCGTTATTTTTAGCCAGGTTTTTCCAAAATCATTAGTTTTGTACAGGTACGGTTCAAAATCGCCCAACTTATAACGAGTAGCCGCTACATAACAGGTTCCTTCATCAAAAACGGAAGGCTCAATACTATTTATCATACTCCATTCGGGCATGCCGGAAGGTGTGACATTTTCCCAACTCTCACCACTGTTTTGCGATACATGAATTAGTCCGTCATCACTCCCCACCCAAATCAGACCTTCTTTCAGTGGACTTTCACTTGCTGCAAAAATGGTGCAATAATACTCAACTCCGGTATTGTCCTGTGTAATTGGCCCCCCGCTTGACAGAAGTTTATCCGGATCATTTCTGGTTAAATCCCCGCTCAATAATTCCCAGCTCTGTCCCTCGTTCTCACTCACATGTACGTGATTGGAAAAGGTGTATAATTTCTTTGGATTATGTTTGCTAAAAATAATAGGAAAATTCCATTGAAAACGGTATTTCATTCCTTCGGCACCATATCCCATCGGATTATCGGGCCAGACATTCACTCCGCGAACCGTTCCGGTCTTGTGATTTACCCTGGTTAAAAAGCCTCCATAACTTCCTCCATAGACAATCTCATTATTTAAAGGGTCTACCGCAATGTGCGCAGATTCACCTCCGGCCGTTTCTTCCCAATCATCTTCACCAATACTTCCACCCTCACTACGATATTTAATACGGATTGTTGAATTATCCTGTTGAGCAGCATAGATTCGAAATGGAAAATTATTATCTGTCGTAACCCTGTAAAACTGAGCTGTAGGTTGATTGTAATACGTGCTCCATGTTTCACCTCCATCATAAGAAATCTGAGCTCCACCATCATCTCCAATTATCATCCGTTGTGAATTTTCAGGTGCTATCCACAAGTCGTGATGATCCCCATGCGGTGCATTGAAGGTGTTAAAAGACTTACCACCGTCTGTAGATTTATGGTAACGTACATTCAAAACATACACGACGTCTTCATCGTCCGTATCCGCATATAATCGAGTATAATACCAAGCTCTTTGTCTTAACTTTCTTTCACTATTAACCTGTGTCCATTTTTTACCCCCGTCTTCACTTCTATAAAGACCTCCTTTTTCCTTTTGTTCAACAATGGCCCAAACACGTTCAGAGTTTTTTGGTGATACGGTTACGCCAATAATTCCCAAAGTATCCTTTGGGAACCCTTCATTTTTTGAGACTTCGCTCCAGGTCTCTCCGCTATCCGTACTTTTCCATAAAGCAGAGCCATCTCCGCCGCTGCTTAGGCTATAAGGTGTTCTTTTTGCTCTCCAGGTAGATGCGTATAATATTCGCGGATTGTTAGGATCCATAACCAGGTCAACTGCACCTGCTTGTTCATTTACAAAAAGGGTATTACGCCATGTAGAGCCCCCGTCTGTACTCTTGTAAATACCACGATCCTGAGTTGGTTTATATATATTTCCTAATACTGCAGCATACAAAATATCCGGGTTCTCTGGATGTATCCGAATACGAGGTACATGTCTGCTTTTTTCCAGACCTACGGACTTCCATGTCTTACCTGCGTCCTCAGTTTTCCAGACACCATAACCAGAAGATACATTCCCTCTTAACGTTTTTTCGCCACCACCAACGTAAATAACATTAGGATCACTTTTCGCAACTTCCACTGCACCTATACTGCCCCCAAAAAACCCATCTGAAATATTCTCCCAACTTCTGCCGCCATCAGTTGTTTTCCAAACACCGCCTCCAGTGGAGCCAAAATAAAATAGATTTGGCTCTCCAGGCACTCCAGTGACCGCAGCAGAACGCCCACCCCGAAAAGGGCCCACCAATCTATATTCAAGGCTTGAATACAATGCTTCCGGATATTCATTTTGGGTATTGGAATTTGTGCTCTTTTTTTGAGCGTTTGTAAGGGAAATGAAAGAAAAAACAGCCAAAATTAAAAGTCCGGCTTTAGCAGTAATGATCTTCATATCAATCTTATTTGAATTAGTCTGGCTAAATGTAGGAAAAATGTAGGGAATTGAAAATGAAATTTTGTAACAGATGTTTTTGTCTGGATAAACTTATTAAGTGTGCTTTTTATATATTGAAAGCTCCTATTTATAAGTGATTTGAATATTATATGTAGAAATATTCGTTAATTTTAACTATTGAGAATTTATTGGGAATTTCAACAAATAAGACAAGCTAATCTAAAGACCACATGCTTGTATTTCAAAGAAATAGGTATAAAAAAATAGCTAATGATATTAGAAAAGAGAATACCATTAAAATATTGGGTCAAAGAAATAAAATGGGATCTGGTCATTGTAAGTGTGTTTTCGGTAATTATTTATTTTATTAAACTTTACTTAATTAACCTGGATATTCCGTTAAGTATAGGAACATTTTTGGGAACAGCCATTGCCTTATTATTATCTTTTAAGTTGTCACAATCCTATGACCGTTGGTGGGAAGCCCGAAAAATTTGGGGTGCTATAGTTAATGATTCAAGGACTTTAGTGATACAACTAAAACAATTCAGCAAAGAATCCGATAACAGTATTGTGAAAACTATGGCGTATAGACAGATCGCCTGGTGTTACGCACTGGGGCGGTATCTGCGAAAGCAGGAAGTTCTTGATAATTTGGAAAACTTTATTTCTGAGGATGAAATAATATCTATAAGGCACAAAAATCATGTGCCTTTAACTTTACTGGACCATCATGGGCAAAATATAAGATACCTACAAAAGGAAAATTCACTAAATGACTTTCAACAAATACAGTTAGATACAACAATTATGAAACTAACAGCCTCAATGGGCATGGCTGAGCGAATAAAAAATACCGTGTTTCCCAGAACATACAGAAATGTTCTACACTTTTTTATCTATATCTTTTTGCTCTTGTTGTCTTTGGCTCTTGAAAGTGTCTATGGGTTTTTGGAGATTCCATTATTAGTTTTCATTTCCATTCCTTTTTTTATGCTCGAAAAAATTGCATTTGTCATTCAGGACCCTTTCGAAAATGAACCGACAGATACGGCTATGACCAGCATCGCACGTACCATTGAGATTAACATTAAGGAAATACTGGGGGAAAAAGAATTACCTGAACCTTACAAGAATAATGGGTTTTATATTATGTAAATGTTTACTAATTCTATTATGAAATGTAAATTTTATGTTTTTATACATATTTAAAAAGTTAGGCCAACCAATTATTTGTCTTAACAATTTTCTTAATCAAAAGTATTTTATACTTGGAATTTTTGTTGTTCTAGGTGTTCTCTTAAGCTGTAAGGAACAGTCTGGTTCAGAAGATGCCGTATCAACAGCAAAAATATATCGCACCTCACTTGACCAATCCCAATTATTAAACGAAGTCGAAATTAAGAAGAGTGATATTTCTGTAACCACTTCTGTTGGATCAACAATTACCTTGGACCCTTCTACCTCTTATCAGATAATGGATGGTTTCGGATATACACTTACCGGTGGTAGCGCATTGCATTTACAAAAGATGACTGCTCTCTCAAGAAGTAAGATAATAGAAGAACTTTTTGGTAAAGGTGCTAAAAGTATTGGGGTGAGCTATTTAAGAGTAAGTATTGGTGCTTCGGATCTGGACGAATATCCCTGGTCCTACAACGATCTCCCATCAGGAAAATCTGATCCTGATCTCGAACATTTTTCAATGGCCTACGATACACTTTATCTGATACCTACTTTAAAGGAAATACTTAAAATATCACCTCAGATAAAAATTATGGGCTCCCCCTGGTCACCCCCGGCATGGATGAAGGATAATAAAGATACACGTGGTGGCAGCCTGATAAAAGAATACTATCCTGTCTACGCCAATTATTTTGTAAAATACATAAAAGCAATGGAAGCTGAAGGTATCCCAATTGATGCTATTACTGTTCAAAATGAACCTTTGCATCCTGGCAATAATCCAAGCCTGTTAATGTTAGCCAAGGATCAGGGGGAATTTGTAAAAAATCATTTGGGACCTGCTTTTAAAGAAAACGGAATTGAAACTAAAATAATCCTGTATGACCATAATGCAGACAGGCCAGACTATCCTATTTCTATTCTAGACGATCCAGAAGCTGCGCAATACGTAGACGGTTCAGCATTTCATTTATATGGAGGCACTATAGATGCCCTATCCCAAGTTCATAATGCACATCCTGAGAAACATCTCTATTTTACTGAACAATGGATAGGTGCTCCTGGCAATTTCGAAGAGAATCTTAGTTGGAATATAGAAAATCTTATTATTGGAGCACCCAGGAATTGGAGCAGAAACGTATTACAATGGAATCTTGCAGCTGATGAAAATCAACAACCTCATACAGATCGAGGTGGCTGTACCCGTTGTCTTGGAGCTATTACCATAAAAGGTGATAGTATCATTAGAAATCCGGCCTACTACATTATTGCCCATGCTTCAAAATTTGTACCTCCTGGTTCTGTTAGAATAGATTCTAACCAGGAAGAGAATTTACTTAATGTGGCTTATAACACGCCAGAAAATAAAACAGTAGTAATTTTACAAAATAAGAAAAATGAGACTATTACCGTTGAGCTCAATAAAGAAGAAGAAAAGTTAATAATCACTTTAGGTAGTAAGGACATAGCTACATTGGTTTGGGAATAATAGAACTCAGACTAGTACCTTTTTTACTTCTTTTCTTAGATAAAATCCGGTAACTAGAGTTGATAATACATCCGCAATAGGGAAGGAGATCCAAACGCCCAATTCACCTAAATAATTGGGTAGAGTCAGGATTAAAGGAATAAAAAAGAAACCTTGCCGCATTAAAGTAAGTAGTAAAGCGGGAACCGCCTTCCCGACAGCCTGAAAGTATGCGGCCCCTATCAGCTGTAGTGCTATAATAGGTGTTGCGGCAAAAACCCATCGCATTGCGGAAGGAGTATGTTCCAGCACAAAGGCTTTTGTTGCCATTTCAAGTGCGGGCATATTTGGTTTATCACTTAAAAATAAAGATGTAATCTCCACAGGAAAAATCATTAGAAGCACAAAGACCAGGGTAGCTACAAAAGCGGCATAAATAATAGCTGTTTTAATTGACTCCCTTACTCTATCATACTTTTGTGCCCCATAATTATATCCTGCAATAGGAAGGAATCCTTGGGTAACGCCAAATACAGGGAATAGCGCAAACATTAGCATTCTTGCAATAATGGCATAGACAGCTACCATTGGTTCTCCTCCCAGAGCAAACAAAATATTGTTCATGAGCAAATATGTGATACTTGTTACTGCCTGCCGCGAAAGGGTTACAAATCCAAGGCCTCCAATTTCTCTTAAAATATCTCCATCTAATCCAAAATGAGACCAATTAATTTTTAATTCAGAATTTTTTGATCTGAAGAAATAAAAAATATAGGCAAAACACATAAAATAACTAGTCGTAGTTGCCCAGGCTGCACCCGCCATACCCCAATCGAGTACATATATGAATATATAGTCCAGCACAAGGTTGCCTATTGATGGGATAATCATAGCATTCATAGCAAACTTTGGTTTCCCTTCAGCGCGAATAACTGTATTGCCCATCATACAAAGAGCTAAAAAAGGTACTCCGTATAAAACTATGGTATAGTAAATCTTTGCAGGATCAAATATGGCACCTTTGCCCCCGAATGTAGGAATTAAACCATCTACATAATAAAGACCTAAAACCACCATAGAAATGGTGACCAACAAAGTTAGCGTAATCTGATTCCCAAAGGTTTTGAGTGCCTTCTCTTTATGATCTGCACCAAGAGCCCGAGATATAATACTACTTCCCCCAATCCCAATGGCCATTCCCAATGCCGCAATAAAAAATGATACTGGTAGAACTACATTAATGGCCGCAATGGCAATAGAACCAATCCAGTTACCCACGAATATCGTATCTACTAATATGTTGAGTGACATCACAAGAATGCCTATCGAAGCTGGCACTGCTTGTCTAATAAGGAGTTTTCCAATGGGTTCTGTCCCTAATTGATCTGCGGAGACTTTCGCCATTATTGTGCAATGATTATGAAATTAAACATATACTATTAGATGATTTCACCCTTTACAAGTCCAATGATAATAAATGAATACCAGGCATTAAACCGGAAGTGTTTCATTTTTATGCCAATTATTTATCCATTCCGCCATTAGAGCCACCCAGGAATCACTTTCATTTAAGCAGGGAATATGTATATAATCTTCACCTCCCGCTTCCATGAATTGTTCTTTGCCCTCTATAGCGATTTCTTCGAGAGTCTCCAGGCAATCACTTACAAAAGCAGGTGTAATTACAACAAGCTTCTTAATCCCGGCTTTCGCCAAACGTTCAAACTCAAAATCGGTATAAGGCTTTAACCATGGATCCCCCGCCAGGCGCGATTGGAAAGAAGAACTCACTTTGTCTTCGGATAGATTTAACTCCGCCTTTACCAATTCAGTAGTATCATAACATTGATGTCTATAGCACGTATTGTGCGCAACCGAATTAATTTGGCAACAACTTCCATCTATTTTGCAATGGAATTTAGTCGGGTCGGACTTTCTAATATGCCGCTCAGGAATACCGTGATAAGAAAATAATATATAATCGTAATCAAAGTTCTTTAATCCCTTCGATATTCGATCCGAAAGCACTTTAATGTAATCCGAATTTTTATAAAACGGCGGTAAGGTAGTAATTCTTAAATCCAGATAATTCGCCTGCTGTTCCTGCATAGTTTTAACTACAACAGTCTCATAAGAAGACATCGCATAGTGAGGGTAAAGGGGTACTAGTAATATTTCGTTCACCCCCTTGTCTTTTAATTCCTTTAAGGCGTTCTTAATACTCATTGAGCCATAACGCATTCCCAGGGCAACAGGAAGATCTGTTTGCTGCCGGACTTTGGATGCAAAGCGTTCTGAGATTACTATTAAAGGAGATCCTTCATCCCACCAAATCTTGGCATAAGCCTTTGCTGATTTCTTTGGACGGGTTTTCAGAATAATCCCGCGAACCAATAAGTTCCGCAACCAATTTGGCACATCAATTACACGCTCATCCATCAAAAACTCGTCCAGATATGGTTTTATTTCTTTTGCAGTGGGACCATCGGGAGATCCTAAATTCACTAGTAATACACCCTTCATAATTCTTTTTTAAGCTACTTTTTTTAACAATACAAAAATACTACTTGGAATGAAACTCCGTTAAATTATGGTGAATACTTTTCTGATGCCCTTATAAGATAACCCTTTAGAGCTAACCACTCTAAACGGAAATTTGTTCAAAATTGCACTGGAATCAAAAATTATTTTTACCTCGTCATAATTACACGGGGTTCCAAACAAACCAAAAATAATGCGCTTAACCCACGTAATCATTTGTGTTGTTTTATCACTGATGGGCTATTCCCAATCAGAAAAAAGCTTACTCTGGGAAATATCTGGAAACGGCTTAGAAACATCTTCCTATTTATATGGAACAATGCACGTTAGTAAAAAGATCGCTTTCCGACTAGATGATGTTTTTTATGAAGCCCTCGATAAAAGTGAAATAATTGCTCTCGAATCTGATCCTGAAACCTGGCTGGAAAGCGAAGAGCGTTTTGGTTCAAGTTCCCATAAAGAGGGATATGGTTTCACCACCAAAGGATTTTATACACATTCCTTTGCTCTGCAACATCCTCGAAAAAAAGACCTGGCATCTTACCTCGCATTTGAAGAAAGGTTGGTAAACAGTATACTTTACAGAACTAATGAATACTCACAAAATTTTGAGGAGGATACCTATTTGGATATGTTCATTTATCAGGCAGGAAGCAGGTTTAACAAACCTATTCTTGCGCTGGAGAAACTGGAGGAATCAGCAGCACTGGTAGGAAGGGCGAGCCTGAATTCTATGAAAATGAAACCGGATGAATGGCTTCAAAAACGGATGCAACAACAAGACCTGATGTTTTTAATGCAGGATGCGTATCGAGAGCGTAATTTAAGTTTATTAGATTCTATTGATAAAGCCATGTATACGGATCATTATCTAAAGAATATGCTCTATATCCGCAATGAGAACATGGCGAGAAGTTTAGACTCTGCTATGCAAAAAGCTAAAGTTTTTGCAGGAATTGGGGCAGCTCATTTACCAGGTAAGCATGGTGTAATTGCGTTATTGCAAGAAAAGGGATATGTTGTAGAACCCCTTGTTTCTGATGCTACCGAAAAAGGTCAAGAACTCAAAGATAAATTCGTAAAGAAAATAAAAGAACATTCTTATAACACTTATGGGCCAGATGATAATTTTTTTACCATTTCACTCCCTAATAAATTATATCCAATATCTGAAAAAATTACTGCGGTATATGTTTCACCAGATTTAGCAAATGGAAGTTATTTTATGGTAAACAGGATACCAACATATGCCAGTTTGAAAGCAGGAGGAGACTACACCTTAGAAGATATTGAACAATTATTATTTGAAAATATACCAGGAACTATATTAAGTAAAACACCTATTAAAAACAAAAGCTTTAAAGGCCTGGATATCAGAAATAAATTAAAGAATGGTGATCATCAGCGATACCAAATTTACGTAACCCCGTTGGAGATACTTATTTTTAAAATGGGAGGAGAAGGTGATTATGTCATTAATTATTCTGATATAATATTTAATAGCCTCAGTTTTAAAGCTCCTAATGAAAGAAGTAAGCTCATTTCTTCAACTTACAAGGACTTTGAGATATCCATGCCCGGGCTTCATAAATTTACAAATGCATCAAGAGGTGGTAGTCGCAGCATTGAAGGATATGACCCAAAGACCAATTCTTATTATTTCCTTAAGAAGACCACCCTGAACGACCTAAATTTTATTGAGGAAGACACATTTGAACTTAAACAAATTCAAAAACGAATATACCAGGACCTTAAACTTAAACCAAAATACAATTCTTTTGAAAAGAAATCTCTTACTTCTAAAGCTGCTTGGGATTCAGTAACTGGTCAGAATCTATACCTGAAAACAGTAATAAAAAGGGGTGATTATTATTTGCTAGGTGCGCGTACTACAAGTGAAACAAACGCCAAGGATTTCTTTAATTCTTTTAGAATCAGAAAAGTAGCTTATCCCGAAACATTCAAAAAGGTGGTGGATACTGCTATGCATTTTAGTACGGTTACATCTGTAGATCCTCCCAAATTTGTTGAGCATAGTAATTACCAGTTCAGTATTAAGAAAAAAACAAAGGCCTATAGTCCCTATTCCAAAAAGACAATTTATCAGAACAAAAATAATGAAGCTATTGAGGTAGAGATAACAAAATCTCATGATTATCTCACCTTTTCCAATATTGATTCTATTTGGGTATTAAGGAAAAAACAATATTCCGATAAACAGTTTAATATCCAAAATGAAAAAACTAAAATTTCAGGTGATGGTTACCACGAATTGCAATTTGTAATCACCGATACCGCAAGTACAAGGGGTATTCTAATTAAAAATATAATTCGAGGTGGATTGTTTTACCAGTTAAAGGCGGTAGTCGATACCATTTCAGAACCTAGTCCGTTTGTAAGTGCCTTTTTTGACAATTTTAAACCGGAAGGCGAACCTATAGGAAGAGATCTTCTTGAAGATAAAACAGCAGATTTCTTTACTGCACTCAGGGAAAATGACAGTATAGTTATAAAAGGCTATAGATATCTTTTGTTTGATGAACGCCATATAGATTCATTAACCTACTATATTTCACAATACTCCTTTGATGAGGATAAAAAGCATATACAATCTTACCTCATAAAGAAATTAGGAGAATTACAGCATAATAAGGCTATCCCGTTCCTAACGGGTTTGTATGCCAAATCATATAATAATTCTAGTGTACAAATAAAAATTCTGCAGTCCATTGCAAGGAAAAAAACTGAAGCCTCCGCGAGTCTTTTGCTTGATCTTATGTCACAAGATTTGCCTCTGGTTTCTAATACCGCAGAGATAAAGAGTATTTTTAAACCATATGAAGACAGTTTGGAATTAGCAAAGAGATTATATCCCGAATTGCTGGAATACAGTTCTATTACGGAATACAAAGCGCCTATTTTTTCACTTCTGGCTCATCTAAAAAAGGAAGATCTGGTAAAACCCGCGCACTACAAAAAATACAGGGGTCAGCTTTTAAATGATGCTAAAATTCTCTTAAAAAGGCATCTGGGTGAACAAAATAACAGTCAATTAAAAACAAGGCAGGCAAACTATACCAGGCTCAGAAATAATAACATTTTAGAAGATTATGTTGTTTTACTTTATCCCTTTGCTGGTGAAAGAGAAATGGGTCAATTTTTTAATCGACTACTTTTAGTAAAAGACCCACAAATACGGAGCACTTATGTAACACAGCTAGCATCAGATGGAGAAAGTATTCCATCGGCCGTGATCAATTCTATGGCTTATGATATTAATAGTCGGCTTTTGTTGTATACCAAGTTAATGAGCCAAGGGAAATCTGATATTTTTCCACATCAATACAGCTCTGAAAAATACTTGGCGGAAGCACTCATTTATAAGGACAGAAGATTTGACAGAATTAAGGATAAGATTTTACACCTGGGTGACAGGTCTATGATTTATAATAATAACCCCTATACTGCATATTATTTTAAGACACAAAATAGCCAGGATTATCATAAGAATTTTAAAATTCATATTGTGGTATTTGCTGATGATACCCCTTTCAATTCAGTTCCTTATTATATTAATGACGGCTTGCGGATGGCAGATACGGATACTGAAGAGGAAGCAATCGATTTTGTAACTGAAACCTTTTTATTAAAAGATCGAAAAAGGGCAATTGCCTATAGGCCAAACCAGTACCGTGGTTATGGAAGTTTTGGCTTCTAAATTGTACTTTTGCTTTATAAGCAAATAGACATGAAATTAATTTCTTCATTTTTTTTATTTTTAATATCTCTTACTATTAGTGCCCAACAGCTTATTTGTTCAGATCAAGACAAAGTGGCATTTGATATTAAGATTAGGGAAATTGAAAAATTAAAACAATCAGATTTTGGCGATACTATGATCTCCGTTGGTGAAACATTTCTTGGGACCCCGTATGTAGCCAAAACCTTGGAAATAGGAGAATCTGAATCTTTGGTTATTAATTTGCAGGGCATGGACTGCACTACCTATGTTGAGAATGTATTAGCCTTTAGTACTTTGTTAATGGAGGATAAATTGAATTTTGATTCCTTCTCCAATACTCTTGAAAATATCCGATATAAGGATGGTAAATTAGATGGTTACGCTTCCCGATTACATTATTTTTCTGAATGGATTGCTAACAACCAAAAGAAAAGACTGTTAGAAGATGTAACTGCAGCAATAGGTGGTGTGGAAATAAAGAAAGACATTAATTTTATGAGTACACACAGGAATTTATATCCTTTTTTGCAAGACGAAGCAAATTTCATAAAAATTAAAGCTTCAGAAAACTATCTTAACCACCAATCTATTTGCATTTTACCGCAGGACCAGATTGAAGCTAATGAAAATCAAATTCAGAACGGAGATATTATTGCTTTAACAACTTCTATTACCGGACTGGATATCACGCATACGGGCCTGGCCAAAAGAGAAAAGGATGGACGTATTCACCTACTGCATGCTTCTTCTTCAGGAGAGGTGGAAGTTTCTGAATTGCCATTAGTAGAATATTTGAAAAAGATTAAAAAGAATACGGGGATAATGGTAGCCAGGCCTTTATAAAAAATGCGGCACTAAGTACCAAACTGCAGCTCTTTAACTGAGCCTATTTGCTAATGTATTCTTTGTAAATTGCTATGGGTACTAAACCCGTCCATCCACAAAAATCTTTTTTTACAGGCATTCCATAAGAAATCAGATCCGGGGCATAATTCTCCCAAAAAGTATCGGTAGCTTCAAAAACTTCAGCAACAGTTGCATATGTTTTCTCAGTCAGATCTTTGGCCAATTCGTATTTCCCATTAGTTGATAATCCCTTTAATACCATATAGGAAGCAGGAGCCCAAACACCTCCAAGCCAATAATCGCCCCAATCTATATAATCCGGGTCATCTGCAGATAATGTTGGTAATGGTTTTCTTCTGTAAAATTCGTCAGGATTTGTTAAGTGAGTCAGAAAACGATCCATATGTTCTTCATAAGAATGCTGTTTATTTCCCAAGGCAATAATTTATTCCCCCCACTAAATGTTGCCGAAAGTCGGGTTCATCATAAGATTCTTCTGTATGGCCTCCGCCAGTATAAAAAACGCGTCCTCCATCAAATTCCTGGTACCATGCAATGGGATGGTTATCTCCGTTTGTGCCTCCTTCATATGAAGTTTCATCCAAGTAGATAAGCACCTCCATATCCGGATTTATATTTTTATAATTATACCATTCATCATTACGCACCCAGGTGTCATTTAAATGGGTAGTAGATAAATGTTCCTTGTTAACGACCTTCATTTTGGCCTCTCTGACATTGGGGTCATTTGGATGGCTAGTAAAATACGCCCCTACCAACTTACCATACCATGGCCAGTCATATTCGGTGTCGCTGGCGGCGTGAATTCCCATGTAATTACCCCCATTATTAATATAATTTTTAAAGGCCTGCTCTTGATCAGGGCCCAATACATCCATAGTTGTGCTCAAGAAAAGAACTAAATCATATTTTTTTAAGTTGGTGTCATTAAATTGTAATGAATCTTCTGTTTGGGTAATTGAAAAATTGTTCTCTTTTCCCAATTCTTTAAGGGTTTCCACACCTTTTTCAATAGACTTGTGCCTATAACCCATGGTTTTTGTAAAAACTAGAATTTGAGCCATTTCCTCTTTTATGGCAGCAATATTATCTTCTTGCAACTGTGGTTGAGAAGATGCTGTTAGGGAGATGCAAAAAAGCAAAGAGGTAATAAATTTTCCGAGTGTTTTCATTAGTTTGTTTTATAGATTGTTAAATATCGAGAATTCTTCCGAATGATACTATTAATTACCCAATGACATTAAATATTTCTTTGGAGTAGTACCGTATTTCTTTTTAAAAGAGGCAATAAAATGACTGGATGTACTATATCCTACCCTATGTCCTACTTCGTTAACATTATACTCACCAGATTCAAGCATTTTACGTGCGAAATCCATTTTATAGTCAAACAAAAAACTGAATACTGGTTCTCCATATACTTGTTTAAAACCCTCCTTTAGTTTTTTAAGTGAGAGGCCAATCTCTTCAGATAACTGTGTCAGGGTAGGCGGTTCTGCCATACGGCTTATCATAATTTCTTTAGCCTGTTTTATTCGTTTGATATTATCCTCATCCACCAAAAAGGGGCATTGTTCTAAATCCGCATCTTCACTTTTATTGAAATACAAAGAGATTAATTCATATACTTTGGCTTTGACATAAAGTGCCTTAATGGAAGGGTGGAGATTATAATTAATTAATTGGCTAAGTATAACGGCAATTGCCGGAGTTACACCTTCCTGGGAATAGTATTTTTTTTCCTTATTATCATTGCTCAAAAAAGGAATATAGTCCGCTTCTTTTGAAAATAGAGAATGAAACCTTCGTATGGTCATTATTACTGATACCATCCATGACGTGGGATTGAGTTCCAAATTTAATGGGAGGTCTAACTGTGTATTGTATAACAGTAAGGAATTCTCTTCGGAAACCTCCAGGGCATAATGACCATCATTAAAAATAAACTTTGCATTCCCCTTTAAACAAAAGTGGAATTGAATAAAGCTACTATTAATATCCCGGGTAACTTTTTGAACTTTAGGGCTTTCATTTTGAATTTTTAACACATAAAAATCATCATCAATCAAGACTTCAGTAAAAGAACCTTGAGCGATATTTTTGTAATCTGTTTTAGGTATATTCATATGCATTCTATTTAGAAACATTCTAAATAGAATGTTTGCTAACAGCTGTTAGGGCTATAAAAGTACAGGATTTTTGGATATTTACTATAAAATTGCTATAAAAAAACTTGAAGCGATATATATTGTACCTCCAGCGTTATTTTTATTAAGTAGATGCTACTATTTTTGTGAGCTATAAAGATAATGCATGAAGAGGTATAATATCTCCAAACACAATTCTTTTTACACCGTTGGGCTAAGCTACAAAAATGCCGACGCCGTAGTAAGGGGAAAATTTAGCTTGGATCAGGAAGCAACCGATGCTCTTTTAATGGAAGCGAAGGAAATAGGTGTTGATGGTCTTCTTATTACTTCTACTTGTAATCGGACAGAATTGCACGGCTTTGCGCAGCACCCCTTTCAATTAATTAAACTACTTTGTGATCATTCACAGGGAACAGTTGAAGAATTCCAGGAAGTGGCCTATGTATTAAAAAATTATGAGGCAATTAACCATTTGTTTCTTGTAGGCACTGGATTAGACAGCCAGATCCTGGGCGACTTTGAAATAATAAGTCAATTAAAACGTAGCTTTTACCGCTCCAAAAAACATGATCTTACAAATCACTTTTTGGAACGTCTGATTAATTCGGTGATTCAGGCCAGTAAGCGAATAAAAAATGAAACAGAAATCTCAACGGGGGCTACTTCAGTAGCATTCGCGTCTGTTCAGTACATTCTAAAAAATGTTTCCAATATTGCAGAAAAGAATATTTTACTTTTTGGCACAGGCAAAATAGGTAGGAATACTTGTGAAAACCTTATTAAACATACGAATCATTCTCATATAACCCTTATTAACAGAACTAAGGATAAGGCTGAAAAAATTGCAGGAAAGTTTAATCTTGTCGTAAAGGATCATGGAGATTTACAGACAGAAATCCGTAAGGCAGATGTTCTAATAGTAGCTACCGGAGCTAATACCCCTACTATCTCGAAAGAACTTATTTATACTAACAAACCACTTTTGATCCTGGATTTATCAATTCCTAAAAATGTGGCAGACAATGTATTAGAAATAAAAGATGTTTCTGTATTACATCTGGATCATCTATCGCAAATAACAGATGAAACTCTTGAACGCAGAAAACAATTTATTCCCCAAGCCGAATCTATTATAGAAGAGGTGAAATCAGATTTTAGTGTGTGGCTGGAAACCAGAAAATTTGCACCGGTTATAAAAGCCCTTAAAAAGAAGCTAAAGTCAATGAAAGAAGAAGAGCTGGATTTTCAGTCTAAAAAGCTTGCTGATTTCAATTCAGAACATGCAGATATCATATCCGAAAGAATCATTCAGAAGATTACTAAACAGTTTGCTAACCATCTGAAGGAATCTGAGAATGATGCTGATGATAGTTTGCAACTAATACAAAAAGTCTTTCAACTAGAATTAAACTCCCCATGAATAGGGTCATTCGTATTGGTACCCGCGATAGTGAGCTTGCACTATGGCAGGCAAATGACGTAAAGAAAAAACTTGACAAGCTGGGGCATTCCACACAATTAATACCTGTAAAGTCGGATGGGGATCTAGAATTAGATCAACCGCTTTATTCCATGGGCATTACAGGAATTTTTACAAAAACATTGGATGTGGCAATGCTTACTAATAAAATTGATATTGCTGTACATTCCATGAAAGATGTACCCACCATTTTACCTAAAGGTATTGTACAGGCAGCCGTTATGAAACGGGCAAATCACAAGGATATTTTAGTACATAAAGGTCTGGATTTTCTAAATACTGAAGGAATTATTGCTACTGGCAGCTTAAGAAGAAAAGCACAATGGTTACATCGTTATCCGCTTCATGAGGTAGTTGGTTTAAGAGGAAATGTAAACACTCGATTGAAAAAACTAGAAGATAATTCCTGGGATGCAGCAATTTTTGCAGCTGCCGGCCTGGAACGTTTAAAGAGAGTTCCGGAAAACTATACGGAACTTCAATGGATGGTGCCGGCACCCGCACAAGGTGTTATGATGATTGTAGCCAAAAAGGAAGATCAGTTTTGTATTGAGGCACTTAGCTCTTTAAATCATAAAACCACAGAAATCTGCACACAGGTTGAACGTGAGTTTTTAAAGGAATTAGAAGGCGGCTGTACGGCACCAATAGGGGCTTTAGCTACTATTGAAAACGAGTTTTTAGTTTTCAAGGGTACATTATTGTCTCTTGATGGGCAATACACTGTTGACATTGATAAGAAAGTTAGACTAGCAGATAAAAAATATTTTGGCAAAGCCTGCGCGCAAGAGGTCTTATTTAACGGAGGGAAGGAATTGATGCTGGACATAAAAATCCGGATGAGCCAATGAAAAATATCCTCTCTACAAAACTTCTTACTCCCGCTCAAAAATTGATTCTAAATAATGCTGGTATTAATTTTCAGGATTACGATGCCATAAATATCCATTACCAAGAATTTCAATTAGCCGGCGATTTTGATTATTTTATTTTCACAAGTCAGAATGCGGTAAGGGCATTTATGAACTATAATTCCAATTTTTATAAAAAAATGGACCTGGAAAGGGAGTGCTTTTGTGTAGGGGCAAAGACTAAATTACTTTTGGAAAAAAATGGGCTTAAAGTTATAAAAATGGCCCAAAATGCGACCAAATTAGGCCAATTAATTGCAAAATACCATAAAAATGCATCATTTTTATTCTTTTGCGGAAATAGAAGAAATGATGATTTACCCAATATTTTGACCAAAGATAAGGTTCATTTTAAGGAAATTATGGTCTACAAAACAGAATTTAAACCTCAGCATTTTTCAAAATCCTTTGATGGCATATTGTTTTTTAGCCCTAGCGGGGTAAAGAGTTTTATTTTGTCAAATGACATGGGTAATAGTACAGTATTTTGTATAGGCGATACAACGGCAGGAGAGGCTGCCATATATACAGAATCCATAATAATTGCAGATACGCCAACTGTGGAAAATCTGTTGAAAAAGATCACATTGCATTATAAATTGAGTATTAAAAAATAAAATGAGTATAAAAAACGATTTGTTTTTAAGAGCATTACAAGGTGAAACGGTAGAACGACCCCCTGTATGGATGATGAGGCAGGCAGGTAGATACCTGCCAGAATTTATGAAGATTAGGGAGAAATATGATTTCTTCACTAGATGTCAGACACCAGAATTAGCTTCTGAAATTACTGTCCAACCTATTCGGCGTTTTGGAATGGACGCTGCCATACTTTTTAGTGATATTCTTGTTATACCACAGGCTATGCAAATAGAAGTGCAAATGAAACCCGATTTTGGACCCTATTTACCAAATCCTATTTGCTCTCAAAAAGATGTAGACCGTGTTTTAGTACCCGATGTTTATGAAGAGTTAGATTATGTAATGCAGGCTATTGCCGCAACTAAAGAGAAATTGCAAGATGAAATTCCTTTAATTGGATTCGCAGGTTCTCCATGGACTATTCTCTGCTATTGTGTACAGGGGCAAGGCAGTAAAACCTTTGATAAAGCAAAGGAATTCTGTTTTACACAGCCACAAGCTGCCCATAACTTATTGCAGAAAATTACAGATACCACTATCTCATATTTGAAAGCTAAGGTAAACGCAGGCGTAAATGCGGTGCAGGTGTTCGATTCATGGGGCGGGATGCTTTCACCCCATGACTATAAAGAATTTTCATGGGCTTATATCCAACAAATTATAGATGCCCTAAAGGAGGAAACACAGGTAATTGTTTTTGGTAAAGGCTGTTGGTTTGCTTTGAGTGATATGGCCAAATCCGGTGCGGCAGCACTAGGCGTGGATTGGACTTGTTCTGCTCAAAATGCGAGGTATTTAACAGGTGGCAAAATAACTCTGCAGGGAAATTTTGATCCTGCCCGCTTATTGTCTCCCCCGGAAGTCATTAAAAAAATGGTTACCCAAATGATAAATGAATTTGGAAAGGATCAATATGTCGTTAATCTTGGCCATGGAATTCTGCCTAATGTCCCAGTTGAAAATGCAAAAGCATTTATAGATGCGGTAAAAGAATATAACCCTTAAGTTAAAAAGGAGGGTTTAAATTAAATGAGACCAGTTCTTTACCTCAGTAGAATTAAATGATTGATGTCGGATAGTTATATAAATAGTTTATTTGCTTTAGAGCCATTAACAGTTGTGGATGCTCCAGTTTTACATTCTTTTTTAGCTTCAAATAAAGAAGAACTGAATCGCTTTTTCCCAATTACATTAGAGCAAAATGAGACCATTCAGGCCTCTGAAAACTACATTATAAACAAAACTGAACAGAAAAAGTTAATAACAGAATTCACTTTTGCTGTCAAAACAAATAATTCTGTGATAGGCCTTCTTATCTTAAAAAAATTGAATTGGGAACTTAAGCGGGGTGAGATAGCTTATTGTATTGATAAAAATTATCAAGGTAGAGGTTGGATTACCCGAGCTGTAAAGGAAATCACTTCTTATGCATTCAATGATCTGGACTTAAAAACTTTGGAAATTATCGTATACAAAGAAAATAAAGCAAGTGTTAGAGTAGCAGAAAAATGCGGTTATAAATGGACAAAAACCTTGTTAAAAGGCTATTCTCCACGAAATGAAGAACCGCTTGATATGGAATTATATGAAAGATCATATGAAAAATAAATTCTACCGTTACATTGAAGAACTTCAGGACACAATTACTTCCAAACTTGAAAAAATAGATGGTACCGCTAAATTTCGTGAAGATATTTGGCAACGCCCGGAAGGTGGGGGAGGTAGGACAAGGGTAATTGTAGATGGTTCAGTTTTTGAAAAGGGCGGAGTAAACATTTCTGCCGTGCATGGTGAGCTCCCAAAAAGTATGCAAACCTATTTTGGTGTAAAGGATGCAGATTTTTATGCATGCGGTCTTAGTCTGGTACTCCATCCCGAAAATCCGATGGTCCCAACAGTACATGCCAATTGGCGTTATTTTGAAATGTATGATAAAAAAGGCGCATTGGTAGATCAATGGTTTGGCGGAGGCCTCGATCTTACCCCATATTATTTGTTTGAGGAAGATGTTAAGCACTTTCATTCGGTTTGTAAAGCATCTTGTGATTCACATGATCCTGATTTTTATAAAATATATAAAAAGAAATGTGATGACTATTTCTGGAATAGTCATCGCGGAGAAGCACGAGGTATAGGTGGACTATTTTTTGATTACTGTAAAGTTTCCGACAATATGAGTATTGAGGATTGGTATAACTTTGTCACCGCAGTTGGAAATGGATTTCTAGAAGCATATATACCAATTGTTATAAAAAGAAAAGCCCTCAGATACACCAGTAAACAAAGGGATTGGCAAGAAATTCGCCGTGGCCGTTATGTTGAATTTAATCTGGTTCACGACAAGGGTACACTTTTTGGATTAAAGACTAATGGCCGTATTGAAAGTATTCTTATGAGCTTGCCCCCACACGTTCAATGGAAGTATGACCATCATCCGGAACAAGGCAGTGAAGAGGAAAGATTAATAAAAGTATTAGAGAATCCAAAATCATGGATTTGATATCTTTTAATTGTAATTTAGAAGAGAATCCCTTTTAAAATGCTACAAAAATTATTTCAAGTAGACGCCTTTACAGATCGATTATATTCCGGTAATCCTGCTGCCGTTTGTATCCTGGAAAACTGGATAGAAGATAGCATAATGCAAAAAATAGCCATGGAAAATAATCTCGCGGAAACGGCTTTTGCCGTTAGAGACGGTTCTCAATATATCATTAGATGGTTTACACCTGAACTGGAAGTAGATCTGTGTGGGCATGCCACTCTGGCAACTGCTTTCGTATTATTTAACAATTATAATCTGAAAGACTCTTATATTGAGTTCTTTTCACCCAGAAGTGGGAAACTTCTGGTAGAAAAAGGTGAAAATGGATTATTAATACTGGATTTCCCCACAGATAAAATTAAAGCTATAAAACCAATCCAAATGCTAAACGATGCAATTGGAATAAATCCGATTTATACACTAAAAGGAAAGACAGACTATCTCCTTATATATGGCAATCAAAAAGATATTGAACAATTGAGCCCAAATTTCTTTTTACTCAATCAACTAGATACCCGAGGAGTAATTGTTTCTGCGCCTGGAGATAGTGTAGATTTTGTATCGCGTTTTTTTGCTCCCCAATGCGGAGTCAATGAAGATCCTGTTACAGGTTCAGCCCATACCAGCCTTATACCCTATTGGTCTAAGGCTCTTGGTAAATCTGTACTTTCAGCCAAACAATTATCTAAAAGAGGTGGTGATATTTATTGTGAATACCTGAACAAACGGGTAAAAATTGCAGGGAGGGCGATTCCATATTTAAAAGGCGAGATTATCATTTAGAATATATTCATTTCTGTTACCTTTAAACTTAAAATAAAGCCAATGTATCCACTTCGAAGAAATAGAAGATTACGAGCAAACAATTCCATCAGACATTTGGTTCGTGAAACAATTTTAACTCCTAGTGATTTTTTAGTCCCATTATTTGTTGTTGAAGGCCACGGAGTTAAGGAAGAAATTCCTTCAATGCCTAATTACTATAGGTTGAGTCTTGATAACTTGGGTAAAGAGGCTAAAGAACTTTGGAATATGGGCCTGTGTGCAGTACTACTTTTTGTCAAAGTGCCCGAATCACTTAAGGATAATAAAGGAACTGAAGCACTAAATGAACATGGTTTAATGCAACGTGCAATTAACTCTGTTAAAAGCGCTTGTCCTGATATGTTGGTTATGACAGATGTTGCACTCGACCCATATTCGTCATATGGACATGATGGAATTGTGGCTAATGGCCAGATTCTTAATGATGAGACTAGTGAGATATTGGCGCAAATGAGTATTTCTCATGCTGAGGCGGGTGCAGACTTTGTAGCTCCCAGTGATATGATGGATGGAAGGATACAAATTATCAGAGAAGCTTTGGAGGATGAGGAATTAACCAATACGGGAATCATGTCTTATTGCGCCAAGTATGCAAGTGGTTTCTATGGCCCGTTCCGCGACGCTTTGGAATCAGCTCCTGTAAACAAGTCCAATGTACCTAAAGATAAGCAGACCTACCAAATGGATCCGGCTAATAGGATAGAGGCTATTAAAGAAGCCCATATGGATATTGACGAGGGAGCTGATATTATTATGATAAAACCCGGAATTTGCTATCTGGACATTGTAAGAGAAATAAAAGATGAAGTAGAAGTACCCGTGGCAGTATACCAGGTTTCAGGAGAATATGCTATGCTAAAGGCTGCCGCCGAAAAAGGCTGGCTGGATCATGATTCCGTTATGATGGAGCAATTGATCTCAATAAAACGGGCAGGTGCAGATATCATTGCCAGCTACTTTGCAAAAGAAGCTATAAAATTAATGGGTTAGCTAGTTTACTATCAATACTTTACCATAAAGTTCTATGGGAAGATTTCTTTTATTTTATTATCAATATTATTTTTTAATACTATTTGGTATTTTATCTTCTTTGTCCTACGCACAGGATAATTTTAAAGAAAATTCGGACAATCAGCTTAGTAAAATTACCAGTAGGATTACACCAATAGATCTGATTTCAAAAGAAACAGACCATAAAGTTGATTCAATTATAACTAATGGCATTAAGCACCATGCTTTTCCAGGAGCCCAGATTTTAGTTGCGAAAAAAGGTGATATCATTTTTCACAAAGCTTACGGTTTTTATACTTACGACAGTATCCAGCCAGTAGCCCTGAATGCCATCTATGACCTTGCATCAGTAACAAAAATTACCGCTCCCTTACTCGCTTTAATGAAACTATATGACGAAGGAAAACTGGATCTAGATGTACCGTTTAGTAAATATTGGAAACCCTGGAAACATATAAAAAATAAAAATGAACTAACCCTTCGAGAAATACTTTCACATCAGGCAGGGTTGAAACCTTATATAGTTTTTCTAAATGAAATTCAAAAAAAGGGGCGAACAAAACGAAAATATATCCATTCCCAGGCTTCACCCAGATTTCAAAATCAGGCTTATGAGAATATTTATGTAAAAAATAGATTTATTTCAAAAATGTACAGGGAAATTAATCGATCACAGGTGAGTGAAAATAAAATCTATCTATATTCCGGCCTGGCATTTTTAATATTCCCTCAGCTTATTTCTCAAATTAGCGGGGACTCTTATGAATATTACTTACAGAAACATTTCTATCTGCCAATGGGCGCTAGTACACTTGGGTTTAAGCCCAAAACAAAGAAGTATCCTAATGCTCTTGTCCCAACCGAAATAGATACTGTATTCAGGAAAGACCTTGTAAAAGGATGGGTTCACGATGAAAATGCTGCTCTCATGGGTGGAATATCGGGTAATGCCGGCTTGTTTGGAACAGCCAGAGACCTGTTCATAATAATGCAGATGTATCAGAATTACGGTATTTATGATGGCCACAGATATCTTTCTGAAGCTACACTTAAAGAATTTACAAAAATACAGTATCCCGAGAATGATAATAGGCGCGGTCTGGGTTTTGATAAGCCCTTAATAAATAACAAGAACTTGCCTATTTCCGAAGCTTATCCGGCGATAGATTCAAGCGTGGAAAGCTTCGGACATACAGGATTTACTGGAACCTATATATGGGCCGACCCAATAAACCAATTGGTATTTATTTTCCTTTCAAATAGAGTTTACCCCACTCGCGACAATAGAAATTTATACGAGCTTAATATCCGACCACAATTACATCAGTTGTTTTATGAAGACCAGGGGCAGGAATAATTAATCTATATAGTCAGTCATATTATTAGTATTTTAGTGTTCTAATCAATACCTATGGAATTACTACTTTTTTATGCTTCTATCTCTATCTTTTTTTCTTTTTTGTGTTCCATTTTAGAAGCTGTTCTATTAAGTGTAACGCCCACTTTTATTAATGTTAAGAAAAAAGAAGGGAAGCATTATGCCATTATACTGGAGGAATTAAAAAAAGATGTGGACCAACCGCTTATAGCCATCCTTACTCTAAATACAATTGCACATACGGTTGGTGCAATACTGGTAGGTGTACAGGCTAAAGTAGCATATCAGGAAATATATGGGAGCACTACCCGTACCATTTTTGGTGTCACATATACTGAAGAGGTTATGGTTGGAGTAGTATCTACGATCATGACGATACTAATACTTGTACTCTCCGAGATCATACCAAAAACAATTGGTGCAACATATTGGAAAAAACTAGCCAATTTTACAGCAAAGGCCTTAAAAATCATGGTGCTGGCCTTAAAATGGACAGGCCTACTTTGGGTACTTCAATTATTTACCCGACTTATTGGTAAAAAAGAAGTTCATGGAAGTGTCCTGAGCAGGGAAGATTTCACTACAATGGCAGATATTGCCCATGAAGAAGGCGTTTTTCAGGAATCAGAATCAAAGGTGATCAAAAATCTTCTAAAGTTTGATGAAATTTGTGCGAAGGATATCATGACTCCGCGTGCTGTTATGAAAATAGCCGAAGAATCTATGTCCATTAAAGATTTTTTTGAAGAAAACCCAAAACTACGGTTTTCTAGGATTCCCATATATGGCGAGAGTGTAGACATAATTACTGGTTATGTTCTAAAAGATAATGTTTTGGAAGAGATCATCCATGAAAATGGAGATATTCCTTTATCAGAAATTAAAAGGGATCTGTTAGTTACTAAAAGGAATACCCCTATTCCCCAACTATTTGAAACTTTAATTGCGAAAAGGGAGCATATTGCTTTGGTTGTTGACGAATACGGCTCTGTTAGTGGCCTGGTTACCATGGAGGATGTCATAGAAACCCTATTAGGGCTGGAAATAATGGATGAAAGCGATAATGTTGAAGATTTACAGCTTCTAGCAAGGAAAAAGTGGGAAGACAGAGCTAAAAAAACCGGTATAATTGAATAGAAAATGGCTATTGCATATATTAGTACCCCTTTGGGGAGTGCAAAACTTGAAGGAGATGAAAATGGGCTTACCTCCGTCACTGTGCTCGAAAGAGATGAACCCGAAAGCAGAATAATCCCTGAAGTCCTAGTGGATGCAGCATATCAACTAAATGAATACTTTGAAGGTGAACGACAGAATTTTGACCTTTTGATAAACCAGGAAGGTACCGAATTTCAAAAAAAGGTTTGGACCTCATTATTAGAAATACCTTACGGAAAAACCATGTCTTATTTGGAACTTTCAAAGAATCTTGGCGATGTAAAAGCTATTCGCGCGGTTGCTTCAGCTAATGGAAAAAACCCTTTATGGATAATTATCCCCTGCCACAGGGTAATTGGATCTGATGGTTCATTAACAGGTTATGCAGGTGGATTGCACCGCAAAAAATGGCTGTTAAACCACGAGAGTCCATCAAAGCAACAATCCTTATTCTAAATTTCCAGACCAAATGGTTTGTATAAGCATAATTCTGAGGGCGATATTAGTGCCAAATAGGATTTTGCCGTTGTT
Organism: uncultured Eudoraea sp.; assembly: GCA_964536335.1. GTDB lineage: Bacteria > Bacteroidota > Bacteroidia > Flavobacteriales > Flavobacteriaceae > Eudoraea. The sequence continues at coordinate 51,420 of CAZHWD010000177.1, forward strand.
TTTGTACCTATTGCCTTGATTAATAAAAGATGGGCTATTTGCAGTGATTATAAAACAAACCGCATGGTTGGTTGCTTACATTTCTAATTTTCAATAAAACGAGTTGGTGCAAATCCCAAATTTGTATTTCTCAATAGTCTACCTTCTTCGGAAATAACAATTATTCCACCCTCTAGAGTTTCCTCATCTATTAGTTTGGCGTAACCCATGAGAAATGTATTGCTTTTTTCATTATAATCAAAAGCTGTAAGCTCAATATCCAGTCCAACCTCATCCTGAACTTGTTGCACAATGGAGAGCATATCAATTATTCTATTTTCTTTTGTAATAAAATCATAAGTCGCCGGTCCAAAAGGGATATTGGAAGGCTGTGCATAAAGATTGAGATAATATAGTTTCTCATTAACAATACTGGCCTCAGACTGAATAGGCCCTGCCAAGAAATACCTGTTTATTGAGAAGAAGTCCTCCTGTATAACTTCCAAGGTCTGTAAATCATAAAGCGTTAATTCAAAATCAGACGCCGAATTCCCACTTAGAATAATCATATCCCCATCTTTATTGATCAAAATACTTGGGACTGATTTTCCAAAATCAAAGGTTCTTATTAAATTATTACTATCCGTATCTAAGACAGAAAGTTTATAGTTGGACTGCTGATCTAGAAAAGTAATTAACAGCCGGTTACCATAATAAAGTGGTTCAAATACATCATTTACGTTAAATTCCAAAAACAAATCCATCTCCTGATCAGTAGCCAGATCAAAAGTCCTAATACTATAATTAGTAGACCCTTCCGGGATGTAAAATCCCATAAAAATTTTATCTTCTGAATTCGTTCCCCAAATAACCGAGCTCTCATTGGATATTCTATAAAACTCATTTATAAAGGTACTCTCCCCGGTTATGTAATTTCTTTGCACTGCAGAAAAACTGCCAGCTGCAAAACTGAAAAAAGTTAGAAGTTCAGATACCTGTCTAAGGGTAAGGTACTCTCTGTTAATATTGCTTTCCTCAGTTAAATTGATTAGCTCTCCATCTTCCAATGTTCCACTATAATTATACTGAAAGACACTTTGAAAATTCTCGCCAATTACATTGTAATCAGGCATTTGAATTTCAGAAACTAAGGAGGGTTGATTATCATCATTGGAACACCCTATAAAAAGTACGGCAATAGTAAAAATGCCGAACACCGACAATAACCTATAAAATTTCATGCAACTTTTTTTTTAAAGATACATAATATCTAATTGGAAGAGGTCAATAATGATAGTAAGTAGTTTGTGTGCTGTTCAAAGTTGGCCGTGAAGGTTAAGGCCAATAAAACATTTGTTTAACCATTAAAATTAATTGTTAATGACCCTGCTCGCTATCTTATTATCATGAGATGCATGTATTCTATGCTATTCATCTGGAGTAATAAATTCCAAATCTTCTTCATTATCTGAATCGTCATTAGTGCAGGAGATAGCAAAACAAAGAGAAAATACAAAAGCCAGTAAAATCAGCCTTTTTATTACACTTATAAGGAGTTGTGGTTTCATATCAACATTAATTTGTAAGACTATTAAGGGATATTAAAACGTTTATTTACACTTTTTATTGAATGTTGGGATTGTAATTCGATAAACTGCAAACTACTTGCAATAACTATAATTATATTGAATTGAGTTTCTCCGCAGGGAAAGCATAAAAGTTCTGTATTTTGTTATTATCTTTAATTTAATTGACCAAAAAAATTAAAAATCAACCATAATGACATATTTCATATGAAAATGAAGTCTATTTAAAATTTCTTTGGGATGTTACAGAAACTAGAGCTTGAACATATCCTTTTTTTAGACATTGAAACTGTTCCCGAAGTAGCTGAGTATGATCAATTAGATGATTATAAGAAAGAACTATGGGAACATAAGTCACACTATCAACGCAAAGATGAGTTGACTGCTGAAGAATTTTATGAAAGGGCGGGGATTTGGGCAGAATTTGGAAAAATAATATGTATCTCCGTAGGGTATTTTTCAATTAAAGATGGTATTCGAAATTTCAGGGTTACTACATTTCAGGGTGAAGAAAAAAAGATATTGAAAGACTTTAAAAGATTACTTAACGAACATTTTAGCCGCCCGAAAAATCTGCTTTGTGCACATAATGGTAAGGAATTTGATTTTCCATATATAGCTCGCAGATTAATTATTAAAGGAATGTCACTCCCATATAAGTTAGATCTTTTTGGTAAAAAACCCTGGGAAGTACCGCATTTAGATACTATGGAGCTCTGGAAATTTGGAGATTTCAAACATTACACCTCCTTAAAACTTTTGGCCAATATACTGGGTATTCCTTCTCCCAAAGAAGATATTGATGGTAGTATGGTCAGAGATGTTTATTATGAAGAAGGTAATTTGGACCGTATTGTAGCTTATTGCGAATTAGATGTTATCACTTTAGCACAAATCTTTCTAAGGCTGCGTAATGAGCCGTTGTTGCAGGAGGACAAAATCATTCATATCTAGAAATCTCTTTTAAATATCCCAAATCTTTATTAATTGAATTTTAATTGAATATATACAGGGAAATGGTCACTATATCCCCCTTTATACTTTTGACCTACATACGTTCTAAATGGATTTCCAGCATATTTGCCATCCCATTCTTTAAGCTGATGATCGTCAAAAATATTAGCATGCGCAAAACTATGTGTGCCTTTTTCATAATTAAAAAAGCTATGAGAGACCAGAATCTGATCAAAAAGGGACCAGCTTCTTCTGTAGTTTGCGCTACCTCTTTCGGGAGTCAATAGTTTTTCCATAGGATTATACAACTCTTTAGCTTCAACCAAATTGCGGATACTTATTGCGTCCGGACCATCATTAAAATCTCCCATGACAATATAATTTGGATTTGCATGCTTTTTTTCAATTTTGGTCATATAATCTCTAATGGTCTCGGCAGCTATAATTCTTTTGTAATCCGTTTCTACTTCTCCATTTCTGCGTGATGGCCAGTGATTGACAAAAACATGAATTTCCTCTCCGTTTAAAGCACCATGAATATAAAGTATGTCTCGGGTTGTATCTCTTTCACCTTCTGGATTTAAAATCAGCAAAGGGATAGGTGTCGAATGCAAGACCCTAAAATTAGATTTTAGATATAATAAAGCGGTATCTATTCCCCTTTCATCCGGAGAATCGTAATGAACGTAGTCGTAATGCTCATTTTTTAAAGCCCCCGTAGAAATCAGGTCCTTAATAACCTCTTCGTTTTCCACTTCTGCGATACCTACCAGCACAGGTGCCTTGTTAGTGGTTTTAACCCCAATACTTGAAATGGTATTTGCCAGTTTGAGTAACTTCTTTTTATACCTCCTTTTAGTCCATTTTTTTTTTCCCTTTGGAGTAAAATCTACATCAAGTGTATTTTGATCATCTCCTACATCAAAAAGATTCTCAAGGTTATAGAAGACAATGGTATGAACATTTTTGAGTTTATTTCTTTGCAGAAATGAAAAAATCATAAATTTTTTCTTTAGGTTTTCAAAATTACGAAAATCACTTGGTTTCAATTACTTAGATTTGCACTTTAATTTGTCAGATGTTAGAGAAGCAGGGTTTTGAATATGAAAAAGCAATTCTGGTTGGTATTATCAACAAACAGCAGAATGAAGAGAAAGTAAAGGAATATCTTGATGAACTTGAATTTCTTACTTATACTGCTGGTGGAGAAGTAATGAAACGTTTTGTACAGCGAGTGGATTTGCCAAACCCAAAAACATATATTGGTAGTGGTAAAATTCTGGAAATAGAAGCATATGTAGATGAAAACGAAATAGGGTCCGTCATATTTGATGATGAACTTTCGGCTGTTCAACAACGCAATATTGAGAAGATACTGCGTTGCAAAATACTGGACAGAACAGGATTAATATTGGATATTTTTGCACAAAGAGCCAAAACCAGTTATGCCCGTACACAAGTAGAACTTGCACAATATGAATATTTATTACCTCGATTGACTGGCTTATGGACGCATCTTGAAAGACAAAGAGGAGGTATTGGGATGAGAGGTCCTGGAGAAACTGAAATTGAAACAGACCGTCGGATAGTCAGAGATAGAATAGCCCTGCTAAAAAAGAAATTGATTAAAATAGATCGTCAAATGGGCACCCAACGAGGAAACCGCGGAGCCTTGGTGCGTGTTGCACTGGTAGGATATACCAATGTTGGCAAATCTACGCTTATGAACGTCGTTAGTAAAAGTCAGGTTTTTGCTGAAGACAAATTATTTGCAACTTTAGACACAACGGTTAGAAAGGTGGTTCTGGGTAATTTACCTTTTTTACTTAGTGATACCGTAGGGTTTATACGTAAATTACCAACGCAATTAGTTGAGAGTTTTAAAAGTACCTTAGACGAGGTTAGAGAAGCAGATCTATTGCTCCACATTGTAGATATTTCACATCCAAATTTTGAAGATCATATTAATTCTGTAAATCAAATATTGAACGAGATTGACTCTTCTGATAAGAAAACAATAATGGTCTTTAACAAAATTGATCTTTATGAGCAGGAAATTTTGGAAGAAGATGATCTGGTAACCGAAAGGACTTCTAAACACTTTACGATTGAAGAATGGAAGCATACCTGGATGCAACAATTGGGTGAAAATGCAATCTTTATTTCTGCTCTGAAAAAGGAAAATCTTGTTGAGTTCCGTAAAAAATTATATGATGCTGTAAGGGAAATTCATATTTCACGATTCCCATATAATAATTTCCTCTATCCTGAACACCTGGATGAATATTAATTAAAGTTTATTATTTTTTAAATTATCCATCCGAAACTGTAAGTGAATTATGCTCTACAAATCGTAGGTTATCAGGTCATTCATCTGACAACTGATACACTTCATATTTTTCACAACATTATAACTATACTTCACAACAATAATTTAGAAATTTTAAAGAGGCGAACTACATTTACATTGTAATTAAGTGTTAGTGTTTAACCCCAAATTAAAGCATAACTTAATTTAAGTGTTATTCTTCCCAATGTTAATTGGGATGATCGGAACCCAAATCGACACTTAACCAAAGTATTAGATTAAAAAACCAAGTTTTACAAACCTACTTTTCTTATAAAACCCCGACGGAAACACCGGGGTTTTTTTGTTTCTTAAAAAATTGAAATATAATATACAGGTAATAACAGGTAAAAATATTTGTCTATATCTCTTAAAAGTTTAAATAATTAATGCCGCAAGGTTGATTCATTAAAAGTATAATATGCATTTCAGCGAAGTAAATAACCCTCTCATATATTTCACAACATTCAGAGATAGATTCACAACATATTTTATGAGCAAAAGTTTGTTCAACCTATCTTTACGTAGTAATTAAGTGATAGTGTTCAACCCCAAATCCAACCCTGAACTTAATTTAAAGTGTTCGATTCCCAAATCGTCTCTTAACCATAATAAGAAGTAATAAACCAAATTTTAACCAACCTACTTTACTAAAAAACCCCGGCAGATCTGCCGGGGTTTTTTAGTTATGAATATTCAGACCATACTAAAACTTATAGCTTAATCCCAGCGTAAAATAGGTTTGAAGGTCGTTATCAATATTATCAAATGTAGCGTTTGGATCTCCCAAAGTAGTTAGGGCATAGTTAAGAGCCTCCTGCTTATTATCCCTCAGACCAAAATCAAATCCAATTCCTATCATTTTCCACAATGTATAGGAAAATGAATTGGTCCAGGTCCAGTTAGAAAAGTTGGAACTCTTATAACTTTGGAATATAGACATATTTGTTCTGAATTTGACAGGGCCCAATTCCTTGCTGTAATCAGCAACGATCTTTGCCCCAAAAGAGGACTCGAAAATTGAGTCTTCACTACTAAAAACAAAGTTGTAGTTCAATGGATGGATCACTACATAGAGATCTTTAACCGGAGTCCAGGTTGCACCCACACCAAGATCCAGATACCCCGGATCATTAAAGTTGCTTAAAATGGTGGTCCTGTATTCTGCGAGCCCGGAGATGGCAAACTTTTCACTTAACTTTCGTCCGTATAAAGAAGAAATATTAAATACATCTGTAGCCTGTCTAAAACCTGTTTGATCATTGGGATCATCCTTATCATCAAATTTTACCCAGTTAAGGTTTAATGTGAGGTCATTTTTCCAGAAGTATTTGCTTTCATTCCGATGGGCAAAACCATTAAC